>DMRV01000168.1:4504-8356 GCA_003456455.1 Flavobacteriales bacterium | reverse complement strand
TGCGTCTTCAACTTCAACGACATACGTCTGACTTGCAGATGGGGAAACTAACGGATCGGAAACGGTTACGTCACTTATATCACTATTTGGAAGCCATAAATATTGATTGCCGCCTGAAGCGCTAATCTGTACGGTGTCGCCTATACATATTGTGGTGTCATTGGAAATCGAAAACTGCGTAGGACTGACATTAACCACAACGGTATCAGCGGATGTACATCCATCCGCACTAGCGGCTTGGACGACATATTCCGTTGTGAGGCTTGGTGTTGCAACAGGATTAAAAATGTTTGGATTAGAAAGAGAAGTCGTTGGTGTCCAAGAAAAGTTCACACCTCCAGTTGCATTTAGCTGCGCAGACTCTCCTGCGCAAATAGTTTGATCTGGACCAGCATCTGCCGTATCGGTTGATAAAAAAGCTGTAATCGTTACAAAAGCTGTATCGGTGAACTCATCTCCAGTACAAAACGAATTCGTTCCAATTAAAAGAACTTCAAATACTCCCTGCTCTGCATAAGTATGTGACGGATTAAGTAGCAACGAGCTATCACCATCACCGAAATACCAAATAAAGTCTGTGGCAATTATTTGACCAGCGGTAAAGTCAACTTCAAAAGGAACACAACCCTCAATTTCGCTTACACTATTCACCTCAACAATTACTTCTGGAATTTCAAGGTCGAGCTTTATCACCCCGAGATTACAACTGCTTCCGTTTACGTTAGATACAACCCCGGGCGTAGTAGGGAAATCGTTACTACTACCGCACCCAGCGCAAACAGCTTGATAAATTACCGCATCATTATTAAATCGGCTAGTTCCTCCATCCACATGTTCTTGAATTCCATCACCTCCGAAATAAGAGCCGTACAATAATGCTGTTGCATCCGACTCAAGCACCATAAAGTAGAAGTCACTTCCATCAGTTGTTAACTGATAACCATCGGCAGTAGTTGACATGCCATTCGTATTTCCCGTAGCAGCATTCCATCCATTATTAGTGCCTCCACCCCATCCAGAAATAAACACTCGCTGACAGACATCCACTAAAAAAGCAGTTGGCGAAATATTAACCGAAGCACTTCCGCTACCAAACACAGTTGAGTAAATGGAAGTGGTTAAATCTGGCGACAGCTTTTGAATAAACTGCTTGCTGTTTGGGTTGGAGTAAACACCTCCGGTAACTGGATAATTACCCTCGGATTGTCCATAGAGATAGACATCATCATTGCCATCAACTTCCACAAAATAAACTTGGTCGTAAGCAGAGGTTCCAATGTATGTACTTCCGATAAGTGTACTACCATCATTAGAAATATGAGCAACATATCCATCAACTGAACCACCTTGGTAACTGGTATTAAGTGTACTTCCGACAATCGGAAAACTTTGGCCTTCTGTTCCTCCAACGAAATAAACATCACCACTAGAGTTCAGCTTTAACGAATAACCAGCGTCAGCGCCATCTCCTCCCAAATAAGTACTCCAAAGCAAGGAGGAAACATTGCTATTGAACTTTGCGCAAATCGCATCCTGCGTTCCTCCTAATACTTGACTTATAGTTCCCGTAGTTGTTGGGAAATCAGCGGAAACCGTACTGGACGTTATGTAGATATTATCCGCACCGTCTACAACAACTTCACCTCTAAAAATATCACCATAGTTATAGCTAAGTGTTGTGTTTTCATTCAAACCATCATTGAGCGAACCACCCATAAAAGTGGAACCAATAAGCGAGGAACCGTCTGCGCTTAAAATCGAAACAACGATATCAGAACCATTCTGAAAGTCTGTTCCGTTAGCGGTATAGTTTACTGCCGTGCCACCATTAAAAGTATTATCATACGCACCAACGCTTGTCGGATAATTGGTTGAACTCGTAGTCCCCAAAATAACCAATTGGCCGAGGCTATTGACAATCATACTATGAGGTGCTTCTGTGTTGTCTCCACCTAAAAAAGTCGAATAGATTAAGCTTGTTCCATCTGGAGAAAACTTAGAAATGGCCATATCGATTGTACCACCATTAAATCCTGTTGAATATGAACCAACCACCGTTGGATACCCCAAACCAAAGACAATACCTCCCCCGTAAAGTGCACCTGCATCATCATAAGTAGCTGTAAAACCAAAATTATTGGCAGTTGAACCTGTGTAACTCGAAAAAACCAACGTTGGGTCGATAATCAACTCCTTGGTTTCATCATATCCATTCGGAAAATCAAACGAAATAATTGTTCCATTCAGAACATATTGGCATTCAACTTTCTGCTGAATTCCATTAATGACTTGATACGCCAATGGAATACTTTCCTCTACCGAGTTGAACACGTTGGAAACAATCAATTTTCCATTTTTTAAAGAGACTGAACTTGCTCCTTCGTATTGCATTCGCAACACACTCGGATCGGAACCAGCAGCAATCCGAACATCATATTTCAGATTGCCTTCTTTGCCAAAATAATCGATATCAATTCCGGGATAGACATTTCGATAAACCAATTTATCGAATGAACTAACGTGAGATGCGGTGTAGTTTCCTGAGATATAATTTGAATAGTCTGGATACTTATTACCATTCGACTCTACACTACATTGACTATTAGCCCCAAGAAAATTAACGTGATAAACATGTCCAGAATATTCAGACTCGTGTTCATGGCTAGCATCATGGTCGTGCCTATCCAGTAATTCAGGATTATAAATATTAAACACCAGCCGATTCTTCTCGAAGTAAACATCCGAATTGGCTACGCGTAATTTGAACTCAACTTGGCTCGGTAACTGCCCTTTGTTTTCAGTGAAACGCGGGGTGTTTTCTGCTGAAACAACAAACCCGTAAAAGCAACAAAAGAGAAGAAGTAGTGGGTTTCTAAAGCTCTTGATCTGCATATTCTTTGTGGTTTAATAAATCACAGTAACATACCCGTGATTTTCATAACCCTTCAAAGATACGATGTAGAAATAAGTTCCCGCATCCGAAAGCTTGCCTCCCTTTGTGTAACCATCCCAACAATGGTTTTGTCCGCCTGTGGATTCAAAAATTAATGCACCCCAGCGATTAAAAATCTTGAGATTGTAACAATCGCTAAATCGCCCGTCAAAACCAGGTTTGAAACAATCATTGATTCCATCAAAGTTTGGCGTAAATACAGTTGAATAGTTGATATCAATGGTATCGTTTCCGAACCATTGATTAGAAAAATCAACCGTTACTGAATCTGAACACAGACTGTCATTGTTGTACGTGTAAAGCGTTACATTATTCCCAAGACCGGGTTCATACGTATGATTCGGCTCAAATTGGTCTGAGGTTTCTCCATCTCCAAACAGCCAAAAATACGCTTCACTGTTTTGCGAGTTGTTCTGAAAATCAGCATAAATACCATCACAACTTGGCTCAAACTCAGCTGTAAAATCGGCAATTGGCAAACTGAGTATATCAACAGTTACTTCGGCTGATGACTCACAACCAAACGCACTGGTTGCTGTAACTGTATAGATCGTGTTGTCGTTAGGACTTAAATAAGGAGTTGCCAAAGTCGGGTCGCTTACCCCTTCAGTTGGTGTCCAACTGAAAGTAGCTCCATCGCTTACAAAAGCCAGCACGCTATCATTCAAACAAACAATACTGTCCGGCCCTGCAGTAATGGAGAAAATCGTAATCCGAACCGAATCTATATTCACACAACCATTCACATCTGTACCTGTAACGAAGTATGTGGTTTCTGAAAGTGGTGATGCTTCTGGATTAGCACTCTGCGGATCGCTTAATCCAACCAACGGACTCCACAAATACGCGTCTGCTCCTGTTGCTTGGAGTATGAGCGTTCCGTTTTCACAAATCATACT
>DMRV01000168.1:0-4456 GCA_003456455.1 Flavobacteriales bacterium | reverse complement strand
TTCACACACTGATTATTATCGGTGACAGTTAGTGTGTACGTAATGGTGCCTACTGCTGTAGAGATGGGTAGTTGCGCTGTAGCATCATCCAAAAACGTTGCTGGACTCCATTGATAAACTGTTCCTCCAGAACCTTGTAGAACCACACTTTCGCCAATACAGATTTCTTGGTCTGTACCTGCGTTGGCTTGTGGAAGTGGATTCACAGTTAACGTCATTTCATCTGTTGCCTCGCAACCAATATTGTCTTGTACAATGAGTGTATATGTTCTGTTGATGATTGGCGTTGCATCGGTAGTTGGGTTGGTTGGGTCTGCCAATGCAATTGGTGGAACCCACTGATATGTTGTTCCACCTGAGCCTGCCATCTGTGTTGTTTCTCCAATGCAGATGGATTGGTCTGGGCCGGCATCTGCTGTTGGCTCTGGATTAACCGTTACTGTTACTTCCGCTGTATTGGTACAGAAGGTGCTGAAGGTGATATCGTCCAATGCAAAATCATTTCCTCCTAAAGTTGTATTCTGATTGACCACACAGATGGTGGCGGTAGTGTTAATCCCTGAGTTCCATGTTTCAAAAAAATCTGACCAGTTATTGATATTAAACGGTGCTGTAAAAGGTGAACCGAGCACTTGTCCGTTGATGGAAAACTGAAGAATGGCTGGATTATTTGCCACAACCGTACTTACCCATGCTCCAAAAAAGTAATCCGTATTTGGACTAACCGAAACGGTCTGGCACCAAACATTCTGATTCGGACTTCCAGCTCCATTCACCACCATGAAACTATCTAGCGGTGCATTGCCTGTATGGCCTGTACCTTGAAATGCAGCGTGAATGGAATTTGCATTGGTAACCGTGCTGTATCGTGCTTCTCCCATGTTACCCGGACTAATCGGGTAATACGTGTAATCGCTATTGAACCCAACATTCCCTTGTGAGAAATCACCATTAAAAACCAAGTTGCCTGATGGCTGACCGACCGTTACAGTATACGTAGTAGTCGTAAGTGGTGTTGCTGTTGGATCCTGTGAGTTTGGATTGTTTAGCCCTGCGGTTGGGCTCCACTGATAAGTTTGACCACCTGATGAGAATAACTGTACCGTTTCTCCTTCGCAAATGGTGGTATCTGGACCTGCCTGTGCGTTTGGTAATGGCTCTTGCCAAACCGTGACTGTATCTGTGTTTTCACATCCTGTATTATCGGTTACCAGTACAGTGTAGATTGCTGTATCGGTTGAGAACGTTACAACTGGGTTAGAGATGTTCGGATTACTCAACCCTACCGTTGGTGTCCATTCATAAGTTACTCCGCCAGTGGCATTAAGCTGCGCATCGCTTCCCGCACAAACACCTTGGTCAAAACCAGCAAACGCGGTTGGAAGTGGACTAACTACGATAGTAACCGTATCACTTGCAAGACAGCCTGTGCCATCATTGGCTATGACTGTATAAATTGTTGTTCCTGTTGGGTTTGCTATTGGGAACTGCGCGTTTGAATCGCTTAATCCTGAGCTTGGAGTCCAACTCCAACTTACTCCGCCAATTGCACCAATCTGTGCTTGATCTCCGATGCAGATGATGGTATCTCCAATGGCATCTACGTTAAATACATCTACAAAAACAGTGTCACTGTTTACACATCCGTTGACATCGGTTCCTTCTACCACATATTCTGTTGGAAGGGATGGGTCTGCTGTTGGATTGGAAATGTTTGCATTGCTCAAGCCTGTAGCTGGTGTCCACTCATAGGTGTCTGCGCCCGTAGCAGTAAGCTGAACTGTTTGTCCCAGACATAGCGTTTGGTCTGGGCCTGCGTCTATAGTGGGTAATGGATTTACCGTTACTGTTACCGAATCAACAGCTGAACAACCCACATTGTCTGAAACAATTACTTCATAATCGGTTGTTGCACTTGGCGTTGCCAATGGGTTAGCTATGTTTTCGTTGTTCAAACTTCCAGAAGGAGTCCAAGCATAGTTTGCTCCGCCCGTAGCTGACAACTGTGCTTCTTCTCCCACACAAACACTTTGGTCTGGACCCGCATTAGCAATTGGTAATGATTGAACAGTAATTATCACTGAATCAATTGACTCACATCCACCTGCATCTACTGACTCAATAAAATAGGTTGTAGTTACACTCGGCCAAACTTCTGGATTTCCAACGTTCACATTACTGATGTTCAAATTGGGTGTCCAAGAATAAGTTGTTGCGCCCGTGGCAGCTATTTGTATAGTATCAGAAAAGCAAATGGTGGTATCGCTAGAAACAATTAACATCGGCTCTAGTACCTCAACATTGACCGTATCAACGCCTACACACCCATCGCTGCTAGTTACAGCAACGATATAATCAGCCGTAGTTGGCGGGTAAACATTAGGGTTTGCAACGTTAATGTCATCAATAAAAAAAGGTGGAAGCCAAACATAATCTACTCCTCCGGAGGCGTTGAGCTGAACAGAATCGCCCTGACAAACCTGTACATCAGGGCCAGCACTTGCCAGAGAATTGGGCAACAAATCAACAACCACCTCATCTACACCAGAACAACCAACGGCATCTGTAGCTGTTAGCGTGTAGGTAGTTTGCTGCGTAATTGTAGCTATGGGTTGTGCAATATTAGGGTTGTCCAAGCCAGTTGCTGGAGTCCATTGATACGTCCAACCAGCAATAGCAGGCGTTCCAATTTGAACTGAGAGCCCGGGGCAAGCGGCCGTATCTGGACCTGCATCTGGAATAACAGTATCCTGAACAGTTACCTGTTGGATAACCGTATCCGTGCAGAGCGGGTCATTCGGGTTTACTGGATTAAAGACAACCAAGGTTAAGTCATACACTCCAGGTCCAGGGTAGGTCCAAGAAGGAGATTGAAGATTAGATTGATCTGAAGTTGTTGTTGGGTCTCCAAAATCCCACCAAATATCAAAGCCCGAGGAATTGAACGCATCAAACTCAACAAATTCTGTACAATTGATAAATGAGTTAGGACTAATCTCATTCACATCATCTGGAATAGCTACTGGAGCTTGACAATTAACTACACTAATCTGAACTCCTCTACGGGTTTCTCCCAATAGAACTCCGTTTCGGAACTCACTCACACATAGACCTATAACGTAGGTTCCCTGTGCATCTGGTGTTGCATTTATTATTCCGGTAGTTGGATCAATTGTAAGCGGAACCGTTCCCCCGAGCATATCGTTAAGCCCAAACGGAGCTTGCCACTGAATCTGCGTGTAGGGCGGAGTGCTTGGTGGGTTTGGTTGTGGTGCGGTAGAACTTGCACCTTCAAAAGGAGTACAAAGAGAATATACCAGCGAATCGCCATCTGCATCAAATGCCGAATGATTGAACTCAAAAGGTAGATTTACGCACACATAAAGTGGCGGAAGATTGTTCCAAAATGGGCTGCTATTATCTGGCTGAGATTCGCTTCCTGGGATTGTTGCTACATACGTTGCTCCTACATCACCCGGGTCCTGAATGTTTTGAATAATGGCATTTCTACAACAGCGCTGATAGGAAATACTATAACCGCCAGGAATGGGAGGTAATGTTGCTATCTCGGTGTAATAACCTGCCTCGGTGCAAACATTATTTGGAGCCGTTACACAACTGGAGTTAATGGTTGATTGCAGGGTAACAACAGAGTCTAAAGAAAAATTAAGACTTTGAACTAATGTTCCGTTTGAGTTAAAAATACCTATGGATGCCGGATTATCGAAGGCTGCTTGTCCACTGAGGCAATCGCGGTAAACCACCAAAGTGATTGCGTACTGACTTCCACCCAAATGCTCGTAAACCAGTTCGCCACCTACAATATGAGTGGCAAAAGTTTTTTGCGTTCCGATGAAGAAAATAATGGAGAGTAGAAGTAAAAGTCTTTTCACAGAATACCTAGCGTTTAATTAGCAGGGTTTAAAGAAAGTGAAAAAACACTAACGAGAGAAACGGAAGAAGAGACTCCTTATTCGGTTGGAATTGCAAAGCTTTCTTCCTTAACAAGATTGCCCGCTGCATCCCAATATTTCCAAGGCCCTACTTTCTGTTTTCCTTTATAATTACCCTTGCTTTTAAGGGCTCCGTTATCGTGCCATTCTGTCCAAATACCTTTCAGGTTTCCTTCAAAATACTCACCTTCTTTAGATTTTCTACCTGTATCAAACCAATAAGTCCAAAGACCATGTTCTATTCCTGCAAAATAAACTCCCCTAGATTTTAACTTTCTGCCTGGATGCCACTCCTCCCATCTACCAACTCTCTTATTCATTTTGTATTCTCCGAGATCCCGCATACCACCATCCTCATAATAGGTGGTCCACACCCCTACTTTCATTCCGTTTTTCAGAAACCCCTCACTTCTAGCGGTGCCATCATTATACCATGTATAAAAAGGTCCATTGGGAATTCCTTTAACCATATTCCCTTCCTCTACATGCGCACCATTCATGTC
>DMRV01000108.1:1480-5642 GCA_003456455.1 Flavobacteriales bacterium | reverse complement strand
CATTATTTCTGTGTTTCCAAGGCTAATGCCGAGAATAGCACGAATGTGTTGCATGAACTGCGAGGTATAATTTCCTTCAATGCTTTGATGGCCGCTGTTGTGCGGTCGCGGTGCGATTTCATTCACCAAAACGTTTCCTTCTTTATCGAGGAAAAGTTCCACCGCCAAAAGCCCAACGATTTCCAGTTTTTCGGCAATCATTGTCGCAATTTCCTGAGAGGTTTTTTCAACTTCATCAGAAACATTTGCTGGGCTAAAAAGGAACTCCACCAAGTTGGCAATTGGATTAAATTCCAATTCAACAGTTGGGAAGGTTTTTGTTTCTCCAGCAGCGTTTCTTGCTACGATTACAGACAGTTCTTTGTCTAAATCAACCGCTTTTTCTAGTACAGATGGTTCTGTGAAAGCCTTTGAAACATCCTCAACAGGTTTTAGCGACTGAACACCTTTTCCATCATAACCACCTTTTCGCATTTTTTGAAAAACAGGAAAGAAATCGGTGTGATTCTGAGCTTCGTTTTCTCCAATCAAACGGTATTCAGAAGTTGGAATTCCATGTTCTGAATAAAACTCCTTCTGCGCGCCTTTATCCTGAATCAGTTTTATTACGTTGGGCTGTGGATAGACTTTTACACCTTCCTTTTCCAGTTTTTCAAGGGCTTCCACATTTACGTGCTCAATTTCAATGGTCACCACATCCATATTTCGCCCAAAGGCGAGAACGGTTTCGTAGTCTTTGAAACTACCATGGGTAAAAGAGTGAGAAATGTCTTTGCAAGGTGCGTTCTCATCTGGATCCAAAATGTGCACATCAATATCTAGACTGATGGTTTCCTGAATGAGCATTCGGCCCAATTGGCCGCCTCCTAAAATTCCAAGCTTGGTCTTTGGTTTGTAACTCATGCTGCAAAAGTAAAACCTTGAAGCAAGTTGTGTCAAGTTTCAGACGTAACAGGTTTCAAAAACCCGTTAGGTCTCTGTGTTTGGCGTAAATTCGGCAGCAATTACAACAAAAACGATATGAAAAAAGGGGTTTCGACTTTGATATTGACGCTAGCAGTATTAGCTGGACAGGCACAAACCAAGTTTTTTGAAGGAACCTGGAAAGAAGCTTTCGCGGAAGCAAAAAAGCAAGATAAATACCTCTTTATCGATTGCTATACCGACTGGTGCGGATGGTGCAAAGTAGCGGATAAAAAGACTTTTCCAGATAAAAAAGTTGGTGTGGTTTTGAATACTTACTTCATATCGGTTAAGGTTGATATGGAGCAGGGTGAAGGCGTTAGTTTGGCTCAAAAATATAGAGTAACAGGATTTCCTTCTTATTTAATGTTTGCCCCAGATGGCACATTTGCTAAAAAGATGTTTGGGTACATAGAAAACCCTGAAGAGTTTGCTGCGGAGGTAAAAAAATCATTGGATGATACTGACCGTCCTAGTTACCCTTCAAAATTGATGGATAAAACAGCCTTTCCTGAGTTTTATACGAAAGCTTTTTACGATAAAGACAGCAAGGAGAAAAGAGAAAAACCTGAGCCAGAAGTGGTTAATAAGTGGCTCTCTAATCAGAAAGATTTATTCTCGGAAGAAGCTTGGTCTGTTATGTGCAGGTTTCCGCTGAGCGAAGACAATTCGGAAAAGTTCCTTTCAAGCATAAAAAGCTATGTGAAGCTGTACGGAAAGGTTGAGGTGATGGATGTGGTAGGAAATATTGCAAGCCAGAAACTTGACGTTGCAATAGAAAGCAAGGACCAAAATGATTTGGAGATGACTTTAGCGTTTGTAGATAAGCATATGAGTGAAGATAAAGAAGACACCAAAGCTTATTTCAGACTGAGGTTCTTTAAAGAAACAGAGAATTGGTTGGGCTATGCAAAAACCGCTCAAGTTCTGATTGATAAGAGAGGTTTAAAGAACGATATCAATGGTGTGAACAACTACAGCTGGACTATTTATGAGAATGCTACAGACGAAAAGGTTTTGAGCATGGCCATTGGTTGGATGTCTGATGTTGTGAAGTTGGATCCACAGTACATGTACCTTGATACGTACGCTGCTTTATTTTTTAAAGCTGGTAAGTATGATGAGGCTTTAACCTGGGCGGATAAGGCGATTTCCGTTGGAAAAGACAATGATGAGGACGTAGAAGAAACCAAAGGTCTTCGAGATAAAATACAAGCTGCTAAAGAGGGTAAATAGCACCCGAAACACTCAACGTTCTTTCCTATCTTTGCATGCCTTATTCATGGCCGAAACAACAAAACTTCACGATCTCGAATTTATGCCGTTCCTCTCAGCCATTGAGTTGAGTAGGGTTGTGGACGAATTATCCGAAAAAATCAACATCAAGTATGAAGGAAAAACACCGCTTTTTGTGGTTGTTTTGAATGGTGCATTTATGTTTGCCTCCGACCTTTTTAAGAAAGTGAGTGTCGATTGCGAAATCAGCTTTTTGCGCGTGAGTTCTTATCGCGGAACAGCAAGCACAGGAGAGGTGAAAGAATTAATGCCAATTGGAACGGATGTTTCAGGACGAGACATCATCCTTTTAGAAGATATTGTGGATACGGGTAAAACCATGGGTGAGGTAAAGCAGAAAATGAAAGAAGCTGGAGCAAACTCGGTAAACATTTGCACGCTGCTTTTTAAACCAGATGCTTTTCAGGGCGACTATTTAGTTGACTTTGTAGGCGTTGAAATACCAGACAGATTTGTGGTTGGTTACGGGCTCGATTATGACGGTCTTGGGCGCAATCTTCCATCATTATACCAAATCAAACCAAACACTTAGATTATGTTGAACTTAGTATTGTTCGGCCCTCCGGGAGCTGGAAAAGGAACCCAATCAGAAAATTTGATTAACCATTATGGATTGGTGCATATTTCTACCGGAGATGTTTTTCGAGCACTGGACCCAGCATCAGACCTTGCCAAATTGGCCAAAAGTTATTCTGACAAAGGGGACTTGGTTCCAGATGACGTGACTATCCAGATTTTAGAAAACGAGGTGTCCAAACATCCCAATGCCAAAGGAGTAATTTATGACGGTTTTCCAAGAACGAATGCACAAGCAGAAGCCTTGGATAAATTTTTAGGCAAAAAAGGAGACTCCATCTCCATGATGATTGCTCTTGATGTTGCCGAAGAAGAACTGAAAACACGCCTACTGAAAAGAGCTGAGGTTTCTGGAAGAGCAGATGATGCAGACCCAGAAATCATTGAAAACCGAATTGCAAACTATAAGCGTCAAACGGCCCCAGTCGCTGATTTTTACAAAGCGCAAGGCAAGCTTCGGTTAGTCAATGGAATCGGTTCGATTGATGAAATTTTTGGCCGTATTTGCGAAGCTGTAGATAAAGGCTAAATAAGTCATTACGGTAGGGGCGTATGGCCATACGCCCTTACAAAATCCCCCTACCTAAATGAAAACCAATTTTATAGACCACGTACGAATTTGCTGTAGAAGCGGTAAAGGCGGAGCAGGATCTAGGCACATGTTTCGTTCGCGGAGCGTAACAGAAGGTGGACCAGATGGCGGTGATGGTGGAAGAGGTGGTCACGTGATTATTGAGGGAAACAAACAGCTTTGGACGCTGCTCCACCTGCGATACAAGAAGCATATTATTGCCAGCGAAGGAAAAGCGGGAAGTAAATCGGAATCGACAGGGGCGCAGGGTAAAGACCAAGTGATTCAGGTTCCGCTGGGAACGGTTGTGAAAGACGCTGACACAGATGCAGTCCTCTTTGAGATAACGGAAGAGGGGCAGCGTATGATTTTGACTGAAGGTGGTAGAGGTGGTCGCGGCAACACACATTTCAAATCATCAACCAATCAAACGCCACGTTATGCTCAACCAGGTGAGGAAGGACGAGAAGAATGGAAAACACTTGAGCTGAAAGTTTTGGCTGATGTAGGCCTTGTTGGATTTCCAAATGCTGGAAAATCAACTTTACTTTCGGTCGTTTCGGCAGCCAAGCCAGAGATAGCCAACTATCCGTTTACTACGCTTGTTCCAAACCTTGGAATTGTAGACCATCGCGGAAATAAATCGTTCGTGATGGCTGATATTCCTGGAATTATTGAAGGTGCACACGAAGGCAAAGGCTTGGGTCTAAGATTTCTTCGTCATATAGAGCGAAACTCCATTCTGCTTTTCATGGT
>DMRV01000108.1:0-1358 GCA_003456455.1 Flavobacteriales bacterium | reverse complement strand
CTGAAGGCATCCATCAATATTGATATACCAGTGGTCTACATTTCTTCTCTTACTCAACAGGGAATTCCAGAGCTAAAAGATGTGCTTTGGAAGAAAATGCAAGGGTAAACCTGAATGTGGTTGACGATGTTTAACAGAATAATTACCTTCAACGCCTTAATCAACAAACACTAATTAATACAAAATGAAAAAAATCTACTTATCAATTGTTGTTGTGGCTGTTTCTGCGTCTTCGTTCGCACAGTCTCTACAAGAGCAAACAATCATGCAACAAACAGTTACTTCTGCTGTAGCAAGAGACGTTGTTCTTCCTGCGCACAATTCTGCTCTTACTGATCCAACTGACACATTGGGTTTTGACGAATTAGGCGCTCAGCTTATCCAGTATGGCTCAAACAGCGGATATGTTTTTGGAACAAACGAACTTGTTGATCCAACTCAAGGTTCTCAGTTCAACTTGGAGTATGCAAGAGGATTCATCGTTAATGATCCTTTTACTGTTATTGGAGCAGGGTTTATTTTCGGTTCTAAAGAAGATGTAAGTGGTGCACCAGTTGCTGCTGAGGCAAGGCTTTACAACATTGCACCAAACAGAGCCATAGGTACTCAGACGTCAACAGCTCCTGATGCTGATGGCCCTGCTGCAAGTGTTTTGGCAAGTGCTGATTTAGCTTTTGCTGATGCTGACACTACTTTCCCAAATATTACTTGGGTTGATTTTGATTCTGAGGCATGGGTTCCTTCTGATTTTATTATCGGTCTTAACATTGCTGCTCTTTACAACGGTGCAAACCCAGCTGATACGTTGGCATTGCTAGCTGATGCTGATGGCGATTCTGATGGCGATTACACATTTACTAGAATTGGTTTGAGTCCTACATCTCCAGCATCTCAAACGCTTTGGGCAAAATCAGGCGTTCTTCTTGTAGACGGATTGGCAAATAACCTTGCAATTTTTGCAGTTGTTGCAGAAAGCCCAAATAGTATTGAAGAGCAAGGATTCTTGAATGGCGTAAAAGCAACTATGTTCCCTAACCCTGCAGTTTCTTCAGACAACGTTACAATTCAGTACGGATTGGAAACAGCTGCTAAAAACGTAGAATTGAGCATCGTTAACGTTAACGGTCAGGTTGTTTATACTTCTGCTGAAGGAGCGAAAGCTAGCGGACTTTACAACTTAAATGTTCCTGCTGGAACATTGTCTTCAGGTTCTTACATCTATGTATTGAATGCTGATGGTGCAAGAATTGCTAAGAGAATGGAGATTCTTAAATAAGAATTACCCATCACTTGATATTGAAAAGGGCTGCCAATTGGCAGCCCTTTTTTTTGTGATGTCCCGTCCTAAAATAGGTTGA
>DMRV01000056.1:24636-25937 GCA_003456455.1 Flavobacteriales bacterium | reverse complement strand
CACGATTCCAGACTATTTCACACGGTCAACAGAAGATGGTTCTTTCCTTATTAAACATGTTGGAAATCGGCCATACAAGATTTTTGCGCTTAAAGACGAAAATGCCAACTACAAGTTTGATGTTCCAGAGGAAAAAATCGGATTTCTTGACACGTTAATCTTGCCGTATGCACTACCAGCACCCATTATTGCCGATACAACTGGTGCGGACACAACGGCCTTAGAACCGACATTGGTTGATTCGGTTTTAACCGATACAATAAGTAGCCTGAAGCGGACAAGTGGCCCGCCAATTCCGAGCTATGAAATGAGAATGTTTGTGGAAACTGATACGACTCAATTTTTGAAGAAAAGCTATTGCGAGCATTTCGGCAAATTGGTTTTCGTTTACAATCGGCCTGTTCAAGAATTGAAAATCGAAATGAAAGGCAGTTCGTTCAAAAAAGAATGGATGCTGAAAGATTTTGGCGTGTTTGGCGATACCGTTACCATTTGGACTATGGACCAAGTGCCAGACACAATGAATTTGCTGCTTGACGTTGGAAAAGCAGCCAAAGACACGGTAGAATTGGTGATGAAAGAACGTACAGAGGAAGTTGACGCTTCAGGCGGTTCGTCAGGAAAAGGAGCACGTAAAAAGACAAAAGAAAAGTTTGCCTTGACCGCAAAATTCAATCCGCCCAAAGGTCGTTCTCCAAAGCCACAATCGCCACTATCGCTTGTTTGGAATCACCCCGTTGTTGGGTTGGAGCTTTCAAGAATTAAGCTTTATGAAGATTCAATTCGAGTGAAGTACGATATCAACTCTACCGATCCGGCACTGCGAAGATTCGACATTACTTACCCATGGAAAAAGGGAAAGAATTACCGGTTTTTAGTGCTTGATAGTGCTTTTACAGACCTGTACGAACTCTGGAATGATACCGTAGAAACCACATTTACGGGAACGGATAAGGATGCTTTTGGAGAACTAAGTTTGAACGTTTCCGAAGCTCCCAAAACACAAGTTGTAGTGGAGCTTTTAAACTCATCAAACGTCATTTTGGAACGTAAACCGTTGAACGATAAAGGCATAGTTCTTTTTTCTAGGCTGAATCCGGGTAAATATCACGTTCAGGTGGTCACAGATTTAAACGCCAATGGTAGTTGGGACAGTGGGCGTTATTCCGAAAAGCTACAGCCAGAACCGATTAAGGTTATTCAAAAGGACACTGAGGTTCGCGCCAATTGGAACATGGAGTTAGAATGGAATCCGAATTCGGAGACAAAGCTTTCACCTTAACCTATATTTACGCTTCGTT
>DMRV01000056.1:22590-24610 GCA_003456455.1 Flavobacteriales bacterium | reverse complement strand
GATGTCAATCCGAAGGCAAAGAAAAAGCCCAAGCCACCGCGTAAGGAAATGCTTCTTGTAAATCTCAATTTTGACTCTTGGCTTGGCACTCCAGCAGGTATAGAATCGAAGTGGTTTTCTTCACGAGGTGTTGATGTGGCAATTTTGTACGATCAAGTAATTGCTAGAAGCTGGTTCAGTGCTGCGGTTGGTGTTGGTTTCAATTCACACAACATCCACATGGAAGGTTTTCCGATTGAATATGAGATTGAATCGGGCGGTACATACACTAAACTGGATGGTTCTTTTTTCGATGGAAAGAACATTAACGTGAATAAACTCTCCACCAATTTTATCGATATTCCTATTGAAGTGAGGTATCGGTCTAAACCGCATAAAAACGGAAAGCGCATTGCGGCTTCTGTCGGATTTAAACTGGGCTGGCTGGTACAAAGCCATACCAAAACCAAAACAGACGAAGACCTTTTCTTCCAGGGAGTCAACTTCCGTAGTAAGATTAAAACGTACGACATTCCAAACCTAAACAAGTTCAGGTATGGCGTTACGGCAAGAGTTGGCTACGCCAACTTCTACCTAAATTTCTTTTACTCGCTCACACCACTGTTTAGGGAGGGTAGAGGAACGCAAGCTGTTCCGATCTCTATTGGTATTGGAGCAACTCCGTTTTAGAATGAGGTTTTCTTATTGAGTTTTGTCCCTCATACATTAAGAGATATGTCTAAAATGTCTGAATTATTGAACTTAAGCCATAAAAGTTCCAGCAAAAAATGCTTATTTGCTAGCTAGAAAGTAGTGATGGATAGCGCAGGAGCGATAAAGCAAATACTTAACCGATTAGAATCTGATTTACCGAATCACCTCTATTACCATGGGCATCATCATACGTTAGATGTTCTGGAATCCGTAGAGAGAATCGGGAATTCGGAAGGCGTTTCTGAGCAAGAGTTGAACCTTCTACTTGTTGCAGCTGCTTACCACGATTGTGGTTTCCTGAACGGACATCAAGACCATGAGCAAAAAGGCTGCGAAATAGCAAGAGAAAACCTTCCCAATTTTGGTTTTGATTCCGCTGCAATTGAGCGAGTTTGTAAGATGATATTGGCCACCAAAGTCCCACAGGACCCTAGTGGACATTTAGCCGATATTCTTTGCGATGCTGATTTGGATTATCTGGGCAGGGATGATTTTGAACCTATTGGTGCAAATCTTTTCAAAGAGCTATCGTATCTAGGAATAGTAACTGAAATTGAGACTTGGAATAAAATCCAGGTCAATTTTTTAGGTCTACATAAGTATCACACAACATACGGAAGGAAGTTTCGTCAACCACAAAAAGAAATTCATCTAGCCAATCTAGAAAAAATTGTTTCTGGCTATGATGATTAAACGTCAATCCAACGCATTCAAATAATCTATTTTAGCACATTCAAATTAATTGTAGAAATATGTCTGAAAAGAAGCAGATCATTCTTGTCCCAACCGATTTTTCTGATGCCGCAAATACGGCAATTAACCACGCTGCTACAGTAGCTTCTGTTTCTGGCGATGAAATCCGTCTGTTACACATCGTAAACAAAGACACAAAAAGCAAGCTCAAAAAAGCGGGCGAATCGTTAGACGACCTTAATGCAAAAATGGATGGCTTGGTAGCTGACTTGAAATCAAAATATGGTGTAAAAGCAGATTCGCATTTACGCGAAGGGTCCATTTTTACAACCATTGGTGAGGTGGCTGAGGAAATTGGTGCGCGCCTTTTGGTAATGGGAACTCACGGAGTAATTGGAATGCAGCATATAACTGGTGCTTGGGCTGTAAAGGTTATCACCTCATCTCCTGTTCCTGTAATTATCGTTCAGAAAAAAGCATTGGCAAGCCATGGTTATAAGACTATTGTTTTCCCAATTGATGCGAGTAGAGAGACAAAGCAAAAGGTTATCCATACAATCTCAATGGCAAAACACTTTGGTTCTGAGGTAAAGCTATTTGCTAGTTACGAGGGTGACGAATTTCTTGCTAACGC
>DMRV01000056.1:17652-22456 GCA_003456455.1 Flavobacteriales bacterium | reverse complement strand
GCTGATCATGAAAAGGTTATTAATAATGATGCGCAGATTGCAACCATGTGTGTTAATCCAGTAGCCAACCTTTACAACATTGGCAACGTCTTGTTTATGTAATGACTAAAGAACCAGAAGCCCAGCCACGTAGGATTATTGATTTTCTGAGTGTAGTGGCAATTTCCATTTTCCTCATATCAGCCATTTCTTCTTGTGAAGAAACATGCTATGACGGTGTACAAAACCAGAATGAGGAACAGGAAGATTGTGGTGGACCATGCGTTCCGTGTGACACAACAAACGGAACCTGCTTTGATGGCATGCAGAATCAGGGAGAGCAGGGTATAGATTGCGGTGGGCCATGCAATGCGTGTATTACCGATACCGCTGTTCTTGCTCCCGACTTTATCTGTACCGGAACAGGAGGTAGTTCATATTTCCCGCTTTCCCTCAATAGTTATTGGATTTATAAAATGCCTTCAAATCAATGGTTTCAGTTGGCAATTTCTGAAGAGACCCAGTTGGGAAATGGTGAGACTTACGCGCACATGATTACTACTGGCTCCTTCGGAACCATAGATGATTATTACCGAGAAGATAACGGACAAACCTACAGATGGAATGGTACGTTAAACGCTGAAGAAGTTTACCTGCCTTCTAATCCAACAGCAGGAATGAAATGGACTACAGCTGGAACGGATTCTATTGTTATTGAAAGCACTTCAGCTCTATTGAACTCTCAGAATGGCTGCTCTTATGCCAACGTTTTGAAGGTAGTTTCTTATGCTACTGGTTCTACCAGCGGATCAAGCAGCTATTACAAGCAAGGGCTGGGGCTTATTGAGTTATCCAGCGCATCTGCGTATTTGGATAGCGCGGTGGTTTATTGATTGTCGCACTTATCCAATGGTGGCGAATCAGCTTACTTAACAACCAACTTCTTGACTAGACTTCCTTTTTCTGATTGAATTTGGATAGTGTACAATCCAGCTGACAACCCGTTTCTGAAATCTTCGAAGGAAACTTGGCTCGAAGCATTCTTCAATTGCTTATCCCAAACAAGTCTTCCATTGATGTCCAAAACGGCAATGGTCACATCTCCTTCCAATCCAGTTAACATCAAATTTGCACCATCGGTAAGTGGATTCGGGTAGATGGAAACAGGGTTTCCTTTCCATTCTTCAATTCCAACATTTGACGTGCTATTGGCATCAATAAAGTTGATGCATTCCAACATTTCCTCTGTAAAAGTTGGATACTCCATTGTGTGGTCCACTCCAGGGATTTCGTTGTAGAGATACGGAAACCCAGACCCATCCAGACTATTATTCAACGCAGCAGTTTGTATAAATGAGGTAAAATCTACGGTGCCTGAGCAGAGGCAAACAGGTGGTATTTCCTGCGGATTGCTCAAATCAGGATTGAAGAAAAACCCTGGCGAATGCCAGATTAGCCCTTTCATGGGATGATAAGGGTCACCAAAAAAATATTGGGCCGCCACATCACTTCCTGCAGAGTATCCAGTTAAGTAAACTTGATTTACATCGATGTTGAACCAAGTCATCACGCTATCATACGCCAAATTGAGTACAACTTCGCTTCTTGGTTGGTCTTGTAAATACGGGTCTGGACAAACAACAACAGCATTCAAACTGTCTCCAAGTGGGGATAGGTAATTTCTGATGTCATCGCTATTGTTCGGATTTCCTAAACCGTGAAACCCGAGTATCATTTTAGATGGTGAAGATGGGTTATACGTGTCGGGAACGTGGAAATATATGTCCAGACTATCACCGCTTAGTGACGGGTCGGAAGTTGCAATGGTTATAGTGTAATCGCCTGTTTGTTGTGCAATGGCATTCACGCTTAGAAGGAATACGCCTAAGGAAAGTAAAATCTGTTTCATGATTGGGGTTTGGTGGCCCAAGATAATCCTTCTTTCAAAACCATACTTTTGGATAAAACGAACCACCACATGTACAAAACAGCCATCCGAATTCTTGCCATTTTGGCTCTCATTTACTTCATCCCTACCGCTTACCTCAATTACATTGAGCCAGTTGAACACTGGGACTGGGACGAAATCGATTTGAATGATATTTCGTTTCCAGAGGGTTTTGTTTGGGGAGTTGCTTCAGCTGCTCATCAGGTAGAAGGAAATCATACGACAAACAACTGGGCTGATTGGGAAAATCAGGTTGATGAAAATGGAAACCCACGTATCGCCAGAGGTGAGAAATGTGGTTTGGCCTGCGATCACTGGAACCGCTATCCTGAAGACATCAAGTTGATGAACGACCTGGGAGTTTCTAGCTATCGGTTCTCTGTTTCTTGGAGTAAAATAATGCCTGAAGAGGGAGTTGTTGACACTGCTGCGTTGGAGCATTACGTAGACGTTTGCGACAGTTTGCTTGCCGCAGGAATTCAGCCCATGGTAACGCTGCATCATTTCTGCCAACCGATGTGGTGGGAAGAAAAAGGGGCGTTTGAGAAAGAAGAAAACATTGCAGATTTCGTTGAGTTTTCGGAAGTGGTTTTTAATGCACTAAAAGACCGAGCAACGCATTGGTGCACACTTAATGAGCCTGCCGTTTTCGTTATTGCAGCGTATTTCAACGGACATTTCCCTCCCGGGAAAAAAGATCCCGAACTAGCAGCATTGGTGCTCAAAAACATGTATTTGGCTCATGTAAAGGTTTATGAAAAGCTTAAAAACGTACCTGGTGGAGACAGGGCTCATATCGGCATTGTAAAAAACATGCATCAGATTGACCCAATGAATGACTGGAACCTGTTCGACCGACTGATTTCTCGAACTGTTAACAAGGGTTTCAACGGTTCATTCATCGGCACATTTACTAAAGGCAAGTACAAATTCAGCTTTCCAACGTTGGTTAATCTTGAAGCAGATGTTCCTAATGCTCCCTACTCATTGGACTTCGTTGGGCTTAATTATTACAGCCATAACGCAATGGATTTCTCTCTCAATTTAGACGAAGCGTTGAAAACCAGAATGTATCCTGGAGAAAAGGAAACAGATATGGAATACACAATGTATCCTGAAGGTTTTTACCGGGCCATCAAGGAAATATCTGTTTTAAACCAGCCTATTATCATAACGGAAAATGGCGTGGCCGATATGGATGATGATATGCGTGGTGAGTTCATCAAAAAGTATCTCTATGCAGTTTCAAAAGCTATTGAAGATGGTTATGATGTGCGCGGTTATCACTATTGGTCGTTGATGGATAATTTTGAATGGGACCTCGGTTATGACGAACGTTTCGGTCTTTATGAAGTTGATTTCGAAACACAGGAACGAACACTTCGCGAAGGGTCAAAAGAGTACCAACGGATTGTGAAGGAACACTCCAATTAAACGAGGTTGCCCATCGATTCAATTGAGGTACTTTTGCAGCCTTGCAAATGAGTGAAAACACCGCAGATAAACGTCACATTGCCATTCTTGGATCCACGGGTTCTATAGGAACGCAGGCGCTGGAAGTTCTTGAAGCCAATCCAGATGTTTTTGAGTTAGAAGTTCTTACCGCCCACAGCAGTGCTGATTTGTTGATTGAACAAGCACTCAAGTTCAAACCGAACTGTGTGGTTATCGGTAAAGAAGAACTCTTCAAAAAGGTGCAGGATGCGCTTTTTGATGAAGGGATTAAAGTGTTTGTCGGAGCGGACAGCTTGGTGCAAGTGGTGCAAATGGATGAGATTGATGTTGTACTAACTGCTTTGGTTGGTTACGCAGGTTTGCGACCAACCCTTTCGGCCATTGAAGCTGGAAAACACATCGCGTTAGCAAACAAGGAAACACTGGTTGTTGCAGGAGATATTGTAACCGACCTAGCCAAGAAAAAAGGAGTGAATATCTATCCGGTGGATAGCGAGCATTCTGCCATTTTTCAATGCTTGGTTGGAGAATTCCACAATCCAATTGAGAAAATTTACTTGACTGCTTCTGGCGGACCGTTCCGTGGCCAAACTCGCGAGCAATTAGCTTTAGTTACTAAAGCGCAAGCCTTGAAACACCCGAATTGGGAGATGGGCGCCAAAATCACCATTGATAGCGCTTCCATGATGAATAAGGGCTTGGAAGTGATTGAAGCGAAGTGGCTATTCGGACTTAAGAACGAACAGATTGATGTAATCGTTCATCCGCAGAGCATCATCCACAGCATTGTTCAGTTTGAGGATGGAAGTATGAAAGCCCAGATGGGCTTGCCTGATATGAAACTGCCGATTCAGTATGCGTTGGCGTTCCCAAATCGATTGAAATCTGACTTTCCTCGATTTAACTTCTTGGATTACCCTCAACTTACATTCGAACAACCAGACCCAAAAACATTTAGAAACCTGGCATTGGCGTTTGAAGCCTTAAAGCAGGGCGGAAATCAGCCGTGTATTCTTAATGCGGCTAATGAAATCGCAGTCGATGCCTTCCTAAAAGACAAGGTCTCGTTCTTGCAAATGTCAGACATCATCGAACAATCTATGCAGAAGGTGTCTTTCATAAAAAAGCCTAATTACAGCGACTATGTGGCAACAGATGCGGAAACTCGCAGGTTAGCCCTTGAAATAATCAACTAATGGAAATCCTTATACAAGCATCTCAGTTCTTTCTGAGCCTCTCAATTCTTATCGTTCTGCACGAATTTGGGCATTTTGCAGCTGCCAAATCGTTCGGGATGCGTGTAGAGAGTTTCTACCTCTTTTTCAATCCGTACTTCTCACTTTTCAAGAAGAAAATTGGCGATACCGTTTACGGAATTGGCTGGGTGCCGCTGGGCGGATACGTGAAAATTGCGGGCATGAT
>DMRV01000056.1:13125-17623 GCA_003456455.1 Flavobacteriales bacterium | reverse complement strand
GTAACGGTAAACGTTATCCTAGCTGCCCTGATTTACTGGATGGTGCTATTTGTGTATGGCGAAAGCTATCTGCCAACCAAGAACGTGACCTACGGAATTATGGTCGACTCACTTGGTCAAGAAATCGGCCTTCGGAATGGAGATAAGATTATCACGCTTGATGGAAGGGAAGTAGAGAACTTCTCCAAAGTGCCGATGGAAATCATTCTTAATGAAGTTCAAACGATTCAAGTTGAGCGCGAAGGTCAAATGGTTGATGTTGCTATTCCGCAAGACAAAATGAGCGAGTTAATGCAAGCTCCTGGTTTGATTTCGGTTCGAATTCCATTTCACGTTGCTGGATTCTCAAAGGGTTCAATCGGAAAGGAAGCAGGACTTGAAAAAGGAGACATTATTGTTGGTCTGAATGATAGTTCAATCATCTTTTTTGATGCTTTTAAAACCGCCTTACAGGATTTTAAAGGGGAAGAAGTAAACGTAAACGTTTTTCGTAATGATGAGCCGATGAGCATAGCTGTTACGGTTCCAGAAGAAGGATTATTAGGCGTTGCACCTAACGGAAACCTGACTGAGTTCTTTGAACTGGAAGAGATTAAATACGGCTTCTTCGAAAGCTTCCCAAAGGGAATTGAAAAGGCTGGAACGACCTTGGTGAATTACGTGAAGCAGTTGAAATTGCTTTTCTCGCCAAAGAACAAAGGCTACGAAAGTTTAGGGGGGTTCCTTACCATTGGAAGCATCTTTTCCACTTCGTGGGATTGGCACCACTTCTGGAACATTACGGCATTCTTGAGCATCTTATTGGCGGTAATGAACATCCTTCCAATTCCCGCTTTGGATGGCGGACACGTGATGTTCTTACTTTACGAAATGATTACTGGTCGCCAGCCACACGAAAAGGTTATGGAGGTAGCACAAGTTGTGGGAATGGTTCTGCTATTCAGTCTGTTGCTTTTCGCCAACGGGAATGATATTTATAAACACTTCTTTAAGTAGATAGGATGCGTTTTTCGTTGCTTCTTTTTTTCCTGTTCCCAATTGTGCTTCAAGCGCAAACGGACATGTTTGGAGATGATAAAGTGACCAAAACCGACCAAGAAGTGTACGCTGAAGGGGCTGAGGAAGAAGCTAAAATTCTCATCATTCCTTTCGAAGAAAAGCTATTCTACTGCGATATTATGCGAGACCTAACGAAGGTCAATCAGCTAACGCAACAACAGATTTACGATAAGCTTCGAAACGAAATTCAGCTTAGTCTGAAAGCTGCTTTGAAAGACAGCATGGAAACGGCCACTTTCCTGAATACAGATAGCATTACCGATCAAGACCTGATTAACATTTACGCAGTGCTTGGCTACAAATTCGTTCCTGTTCCCGTTAAGGAAGAAGTGGGTGAAAAAGGAAAGTTGAAGAAGAAAGAGAAGAAGGCGGAGCCGAAAAAGGATGTTGGTATCCGTAACGGGCAGGTTGTAGCAGAACGCCAAGCTGTTGAACGCTATATGAGCGCACAACTTAAAAGTCACGAAGTGCTTAATCAGTTTTACACCAATTACGGCATCAACAAGTTTCTGTTTATCAATCAGATGGATGTGAAAATGGATCTCACGGATCCTGAAATGGCATTTGTTGACCCAAAACGTTTGGTGGCGTTGCATTACACCATAATGGATAAAGACGGAAAGCAGATTAACGGCGGGTTGGCCTCTTCGGAGTTTCCTGGAACGGAAAGCCGTCTGAATTACATTATTGGCGGTAATTTCTACAAGCTTTCGGCAGAAGTACTTGGTTCTTTATTTAAGGTTGAGAAAAAACAGAAGGAATCCGAGGAAAAGGATAATCGAAAGTCGAAAACTAAGGCTGAAGAGTCAGAGTAAAACCACCGACCCAGTTAAAATCAATGTACCGAGAACGAACCCAACGTACACCTGCAGTGGTGTGTGAGCGTCCAACCTCAGACGAGAATAACCAACAACTCCACTAAGAATAACAAGCGCCATTACGAGTTGAATGGCATCGACTTGATAGCGGAGAATGAGCCCGATAATAGTTCCAACAATTCCGCCCATACCAAGCATGTGAATGCTCACTTTCCATTTTAAGTTGATAACGAAGACAGTCGCCACAGAAAAGGCAGCTCCCAAAATAAGATTTGGAAACAAGCTCGGCATTGGAGCCTTACTAAAGAGATAAAACGTACTCATATGGAACACAATTGTGGTCAAAAAAGGCAAGGAGCGTTCCTTGGCCGTGTGCATGTGTATCGTTTCAATCAGCTTAGCGCGATAGAAGTAATAGAATACGCCTATTGGTAGAATTATAGTGTTCAAAAGTGTAATGAGATAAATGAATTTCTTTACCTCGGGCTGCACCGCATACGTGATGTATGTATCCGCATTAAACAGAATGATTAGCGAGTAAATCGGAACGAAAATGGGTTGAAAAATGACCGAAACGGCCATTGCAAACTTCTTATCCATTATAGCGTTAATTCAAATTCATCAGCATCATCTAACGGCTTAAATTTTGTCCTAAAATCATCCAACTCTGTTCTGGAAAGCGTCACTGTTTCCATGGCATCTCGATTTGCTTCAAATGAGCAAACAATTTCTCCTTTGGGACTCACAACCAGCGAACTTCCATCGTATTCAATTCCTTTTCCGTCCATTCCAACACGGTTAACACCAACCACGTAGCATTGGTTTTCGTGTGCTCGTGCAACAAGTAAACTTCGCCAAGCGGATGAACGCGCTGCAGGCCAATTGGCTACGTAAACCAACACATCATATTGGTCTGATTTCTGGTTTCTGCTGAAAACAGGAAACCGTACATCGTAGCAAACTTGTGGCATTATTTTCCAACCGTCTTTTTCAATGATTTTCCGCTCTTTTCCTGCCGTGAAGAATTTGTCTTCATCCGCAAAACTGAAGCGATGACGCTTGTCGTACCACGTAAAACTTCTGTCAGGGTTTGCCCAAAGCATGCGGTTGAAGAATTTTCCGCCCGAGCCACCGGTGCTGCATTCCTCTCGAATAATGACGCTTCCCGTAATCGTTGCGCCTAATTCTTCCGCAAGATTCCGAATCCAAGTTACTGTTGGACCATCCATAGATTCGGCCAATTCACGCACGTTCATGGTAAAACCCGTAGTAAACATCTCTGGAAGAACGATTAAATCCGTTTTTCCTTTTAGCGGACGAAGCTTTTCCTCCCAGAATTTAAGATTGGCAATTTTGTCTTCCCAAATCAGTGGTTGCTGGCAAACAGTTAAACGCAAATCGCTCATTGTTTGAGAAGTTTCTCTGCCGCCTTTTCCATCGTTTCATCCTCTTTCGCGAAGCAAAAACGTAGGAAACGATCTTCATTTTTCTCATGATAAAAAACCGAGACTGGGATTGAAGCCACACCAACTTCTTTGGTCAATCGGATGGCGTAATCCGTGTCTTTTTCGTCTGAAATATCGGAGTAATCCAATAGCTGAAAATATGTTCCCTCACTCGGACGAATCTTAAATCGTGATTCTCCAATTAAGCGGTTAAACGTGTCTCGTTTTTCTTGGTAGAATGCTCCTAACTCCAAATAATGGTCTTTATCTTCAAGGAAATCGGCCAATGCAAATTGTGCAGGCGTATTCACAGAAAACACATTGAACTGATGAACTTTTCTAAATTCCTTCATCAACTCTTCGGGCGCCAAAACATGTCCGATTTTCCATCCCGTATTGTGGTAGGTTTTCCCGAAAGAACTCACAACAATTGCCCGCTCTGCCAACCTTGGGTAGCGCGCTACACTTTGATGTTCCATCCCATCAAAAATGATGTGCTCGTAAACCTCATCGCTCATGATTATGATATCGGTGCCCTCGGTAAGTTTTTGAAGCTTGAGCATGTCTCCAGCACTCATAACCCGACCCGATGGATTGTGGGGCGTGTTGATGATAATCATTCGCGTACGCTGACTAATCAACTTCTTTACCTTTTCCCAATCAATCAACTCACCAGCAAGATTCATTTGTACATAAACAGGAATGCCTCCGTGAACTTCAATTGCGGGTACGTAACAATCGTAAGCGGGCTCAAAAATCACCACTTCATCTCCTTCAGAAACAAATGCTGAAATGGCGGTATAAATGGCTTGGGTTGCGCCAGCGGTTATTGTAATTTCTGTGTCTGGGTTGTACTTGGCTGTATATAATTTCTCTACTTTTTGGGCCAATGCTTCTCTTAACGGGAGTGCGCCCTGCATGGGAGAATACTGATTAAAACCCTTCTTCATGTAAGAATGGGTTAGCTCAACTAGCCGGTCTGGAATTGAAAAATCGGGAAAGCCCTGCGATAGGTTAACCGCACCTGTTTGGCGCGCTAAACCGCTCATTACGGTAAAAATAGTTGTGCCGACCTTTGGCAGTTTTGAATGGATTGAGCCTGGAAATTTCATTGGGACGAAGATAAACTTTCAGTTCTCAGACAAATTCCAAGTCCTTATCCTTTACGCTCGAATA
>DMRV01000056.1:0-13071 GCA_003456455.1 Flavobacteriales bacterium | reverse complement strand
TTCTTCTTGCTCCATATTCTCATGGTCGAAATGTGGAGTGCACACCTGAAGGTTTTTCGCTTTCAGGTGGTTTAGAATCTTGGTTACGTAAATGCAATTAAGGTCACTTTTTAGTGTCCAAGAAGCATTGGTATAACCAACCGAAAAAGCAAAGTTGGGGATGTCACTCAGCATCACGCCTTTAAACGCGGGAGATTTAGAAAAATCGAGTGGCGTCCCATCCACAGTCACTTGCATTCCTCCAAATAATTGAACCTTTAAACCAGTTGCGGTAATAATGATGTCGGCTTCGATTTTTTCGCCAGAATTGAGTTCAATTCCGTCTTTCACAAACGACTTAATCGTATCGGTTACAATCTTAGACTTACCAGCTTTAATAGACTTAAAAAGGTCTCCATCAGGTACTGCACAAATTCTTTGATCCCACGGATTGTAATTGGGTGTCCAATCCTTTTCGTTGTACTTGTCCTTCAACGATTTTTTGACTTGGCTTAAAAGGAAATTACGGACTAGATTAGGCCGACTTCTACTGAAATTATAGGTTCCTAATTGGAATAAAATGTTCTTCCATCGAGAAAGTGTATGCGCCAATTGCTTTGGCAAAACCTTTTTCAAAGTGTTTGCAACTTTGTCTTCGGTTGGTCTACTGGCGATATACGTTGGAGACCGTTGAAGCATAGTAACTTCTTTGGCCGTTTCTGCTAATATTGGTAGTAGCGTTACAGCCGTAGCGCCACTACCAATAATTACAATTTTTTTGTTGGAGTAGTCAAGACTCGTGTCCCAATGTTGCGGGTGAATCTTGATGCCTTCAAACGCTTCAACATTCGGGAAATCGGGTTCATATCCAGCTTTGTAATCATAGTAACCGCTGCACATAAAAAGAAAGTTGCAGGTAATGGTTTGGCTCTCGCCAGAATGGGAATCGCTAACGGTTAGCGTCCACTTTTTATCTGTTGATGACCAATCGGAAGCAGCGACTCGTTTCCCAAATTGGATGTTTTTTCTAAGATTGTAGGTGTCAACCGTATCGTTCAAATATTCCATAATTGCAGGGCCGTCTGCAATGGCTTTTGGGTTTTTCCATGGGTGAAAAGGAAACCCAAATGTGTACATGTCTGAATCTGAACGAATGCCCGGATACTTGAACAAATCCCACGTTCCGCCAATGGAATCGCGACCTTCTAGAATGGCAAAGCTTTTATCTGGACAAGATTTCTGTAAGTGATATCCAGCCCCAATGCCAGAGAGTCCCGCTCCAACTACAACAACATCAAAATCAACTTGCGTTTTTTCCATTCGTTTTGAATAAGATTTTGCCTGAAATTAATCCATTAGCCAAATAATAGCCGCATATCTAGCAACTTTCCCAACTAGCATCCACCATGCTGCTGGAATGGCGCGGGCGCGAAAAAAGCCAAGGGATAGTAAAATTATGTTTCCGAGAATTGGAAGCCAGCCAAGTATGGCGAAATAGGCTCCGTACTTTTCGACCACGTGTTCCCATGCCAGTAGCTTTTCGTGCTTCACGCGGAAGTACTTTTCAATCCATTCGAGATTACCGAGGTGGCCAATCCAAAAGGTTGTATAACCGCCAATCCAGTTGCCGGTTGTTGCGACAACGAGGGAAGTCGATGGGTCCATCCCAGCGTAAAGACCAGCTGCAAGAACTACTTCGGACGAAAAAGGCACAACTGTTCCCGACAAAAATGCCGCGAAAAACAATCCCCAATAGCCGTATTCGAGCCAGTCCATGCCCGCAAGTTATGGACTAATTAAGCCCCCAGCCGATTAGCCTCTTCGGGTCGCTAAACATAACGTCTTGCATTTATTTAACAGATAGCCCTCTTAATGTTCTACTATTTTCGCATAACGCGCCAAACCTCATGAAAACCCACTTTTTTTCCTTTCTGTTTTTCTCCTCTTTCTTCTTCAGTTGCACCACCCCAAAATGGCCGATGGAAACGGAATATCCATCGGAAGTTCAGACTGTATTAGCGGAGTTTTTGCCGAAGTTGGAAGTGTCGCCAGACGACCCAGCGTTTCATGATGAAGGGTTTGATTTCGGCAAAGATTATTGCCCGCAATTGAGCAATCCGTATTGGTTGATTCCTTCTGATGACCTACCTGATGGAGTCAATCCGCAGAAATCAAACAACAATGTTTCGATTACCATTTTCAATCATCGGTTGTTTTTGGCTTTTCGAACAGGGCCAACTCATTTTGCCTCTAAGAAAACAGGCATTTACGTTATCAGTTCTGCGGATGGAAAAGAATGGCGAAAAGAAAAGGAAATATTTAATGGTCAAGATTTTCGAGAGCCATTTTTAGTTCCGATTGATGGAAAACTTCATTTCTACACCTTTGGAGCAGGTACAAAAATGACTGCTTTTGAACCTAAGTTCATTGACCACTTTACTTCGGATGGCAATGGAAATTGGTCAGAACCTGAGAAAGTGCTGACGCTAGGCGAAGTGCATTGGAGCATTAAGAATCGGAATGGTTCAACATTTATGACCAGCTATACAGGTTCGCATTACGAACTAAAAGGACCATCAGAAGTTCGGTTGTTTTTTAAACAGACGTTTGATGGTGTAAACTGGAAATCTGTGAATGATACGGGTTCTGTTTACTTCGGTGGTGTTTCTGAAACCGCTTGGGAATTTGACCGTGATAAGAACCTTTGGGCCATAACACGTTTGGAGGATGGAGACGACACTGGTTTTGGTTCGCATGTCGCTTTTGCGAATGCAGATGACCTTGGTAATTGGGAGTTTCCAGACACCGCTGATGTCCGCTGTTTCATGTCGCCAAAAATGTTTCGTCATGGCGATGATATGTATCTGGTCGGTCGAAGACAACTGGGCAAAAAGCCTTTCGGCAAAGTGAAGCGAACTCGAAAGATGTCAGCTCAACGAAAGTGGAATTGGGTTGGATATTCACTTTCGCCAAAGACAACGGCATTATTCAAAATCAATAAAGAAACACGAAAAGTAGAATGGGTAATGGATTTACCAGGTGCTGGCGATACGGCTTTCCCTTCCATTCTCCGATTAGACAAACACCGTTTTCTTGTGGCGAATTACACGTCTCCGATAAATCACCAAAAGCGAGATTGGCTGATGGGACAATTGGGTAAAACGAAGATTTATTTGCAGCTGATTACGTTTTCTCCTTGCGCAAACTAGCTGACGAATTGCAAAAAGGCTCTTCGTATCTTTCAAACACTTTTTGTTTTCGTGGGTTTATTCCGTGTTAACTGAGATTGAGTAAATCGTCCGAATAAAATTCTCTATGAAAAATCTATCCGTTCTGTTCTTAGTTCTGGCCACCAATATCATCGGCCTTTCCGCTTCGGCTCAAAATGATGCCGTGCAAACTATAAAAACCTACTTATCGGAAAAAGCCGATGAACTGGGTCTTGCCCCCTCAGATTATGAAAGCCTGGTCGTCACAGACAAAAACGTATCGAGAACGGGCGGAATCCAGCATGTATATGTCGCTCAGGAAATCGATGGAGTCATCCTCAAAAACGGTGTCGCCAACTTTGCTATCAATGCTGAAGGAAGTGTAGTTAATTCAGGAATTCGGTTGATTCGAAACCTGAATAAGAAGGTTGTTGCGTCCAATGCATCAATAACCGCAGTTGAAGCAATTACAAATGCAAAAACAGCCACCGGGATGAACGGAGAGGTTGGACCATTTTTGAAGGAAACAGAAAGTGGTCGTCTCAATTTTGACCGAGGAACCCTTGCTAATGAAGACATTCAAGTATACAAGGCGTATTGGGCTTTGAAAAATGAAGCCGATGAGGTGCGATTGGTGTGGATAGTAAGCCTGTATCAAGTTGACGGAAAACATTGGTGGCAATCGTTTATTGATGCATCCACTGGTGAAGAGGTTGACCGATTGGATTGGGTTGTAAGCTGTCAGTTTCCAGATCATAATTCAAAAGCTCATTATTGCGAAGTTACAGTACCTAGTTCTCCAGTAAACCTAGCGGCTCCTACACCTGGAGGACCAGCGGTTTACAATGTTTTCCCAATGCCAGTTGAAAGTCCGAACCACGGAATTAGAAGTATTGAGGTAGGCCCAGCCGACCCATTTTCATCTCCGTATGGTTGGCACGACAATAATGGTCAAACAGGAGAAGAGTTTACAATCACCAGAGGAAATAATGTTTATGCCTATGATGATGTTGCGGACAATGATTCGCCAGGTTTTAGCCCCGATGGTGGTGGGTCATTGGTTTTCGATTTCCCTTATTCTGGTTCTAACAGCCCGAACCAGAACCTAAGTGCGGCAATTACCAATTTGTTCTTCTGGAATAATGTAATGCATGACGTTTGGTATCAATACGGTTTTGATGAAGTCAGCGGTAATTTTCAAGACAATAATTACGGAAATGGTGGAGCGGATGATGATTTTGTTTTAGCTGAAGCACAGGATGGAAGTGGAACAAATAATGCAAATTTTGGAACTCCAGAAGACGGCTTTAATCCGAGAATGCAGATGTACCTGTGGACTGGCGGCACGTCTCTTGGAAGCTTCTTGGATGTGAATTCTCCATCTGGTATTGCAGGGGCTTATAACTCAACAGAGGCCACTTTTGGACCAGGATTACCTGCCACACCAATTACTGCAGATGTGGTTTTAGCTACGGATGGAACAGCTCCAGCAAACGATGGCTGCCAAACATTAACCAATGCGGCCCAAGTTTCCGGGAAAATTGCGTTGATAGACAGGGGTGATTGCAACTTTACTGCGAAGGTTGAAAACGCCCAAAATGCCGGAGCTGTTGCGGTTATCATCGCCAATAACGCTGCAGGTTCCCCATTTCAAATGGGTGGAACAAGCAACACTATCAATATTCCATCTATCATGATTTCTCAAACGGACGGAAACACCATCAAAGTACAATTGCAGCAAGGAACCGTTAATGCCACAATAAGCGATGGAGGAAACCCAAGCCAATTTAGAGATAGCGACTTCGATAATGGGATTATAGCACACGAATACGGACACGGAATCTCCAACAGACTAACGGGTGGTCCATCCAATTCCAATTGTTTACAGAACGCTGAGCAAATGGGAGAAGGTTGGAGTGATTGGTTTGGTTTGATGTTGACGATAGAAGATGGAGACCTGGGGCCTGACTCACGAGGAATCGGAACATATGCTGGAGGTCAATCGACCATTGCAACAGGGATTCGTCCCGCACCATACTCAACCGACTTCAACTTGAATCCTTACACCTACGGAGATTCCAATGACGGAAACAATATTTCTCAACCACACGGGGTAGGGTTCATATACGCTACCGCGTTATGGGATATGACTTGGGCTCTGATTGACTACTATGGTGGTGTTCCTGACCCAGATGTTTATGGAGGAACGGGTGGAAATAATGTTGCCATGCAACTTGTCACTGAATCACTCAAATTACAGCCTTGTGGCCCAGGAATGATTGATGGTAGAGATGCCATTCTGCAAGCTGACCAATTACTATATGGTGGCGAGCACCAGTGCATTATTTGGAATGCATTTGCCAACCGAGGGTTCGGTTTCAGCGCAAGCCAAGGAAGCAGTGGTAGTCGTTCAGATCAAACCGAAGCGTTCGACCTCCCACAAAGCTGTCAACTGCCAACAACATCACCAAACGCAGCTTTCACTGCAAGCACATATTTAACCTGTGACCCTGAGGTTTCTTTCGAGGATCAGAGTACAGAAATTCCAACTTCTTGGGTTTGGGATTTTGGCGATGGAGCAACTTCAACACAACCAAGTCCCACTCACGTTTTCACGTCAGAAGGAACGTTTAGTGTGGAATTGACGGTTAGTAACCAATTTGGCACGAGCATCGAGACACAAACCGTTGTAATTGACCTTCCTGATGCACCACAAGTATCTGATGTTTCGGTTTGCGAAGGTGATGATGCCGACCTTATTGCGTCATCAACAGGCACCTCGATTTGGAGAAACACTTCTGGAGATGTGATCCTTGAGGGAGATATTCTTTCACTTTCGGGCGTGTCGACATCTCAAAGTTACACGGTAGAAAACCTTGTTGCTCCAGCATTAGGAAACGTTGGCCCCGTTAACAACAACTTCGGTACAGGTGGGATTCACTCCAGTACGTTTCATGGCGCAATAAACTTCACTGTAAGCCAAGGTCTTGAGATAGTCTCAGCATATGTTGTTGCAGATGGAGCAGGTACCAGAACGTTCACTCTTGCGGAAGGCGAAAGTGATGGCACAATACCAAATCCATTCGTGCAGCAGGTTACAGTCAACTTGGTGGATGGAGCACAACGGGTTGATCTAAATCTGATTGTACCTGATGCGGGCGATTACAACTTGGGAGCAAATAATGTTGACCTCTATAGGAACAACTCGGCCTCTTCATATCCTTATACGTTGGCTGGTGTAATGACATTGAATAGTTCATCGGCAGATACAGGACCGTTTGATTTCTATTACTACTTCTATGATATGGAAATCAGAGAGATTCCTTGCGTGTCTCTACCGGTTACAGTAACAGCTTCTCCAGTTGCGGCAGACTTCAGCTTTGTCAACACTGGAGGAACCGTAAGCTTTACAGACCTATCAGCAAACGCTACCAGTTGGTTCTGGGACTTTGGTGATGGAAATACCTCCACACAACAAAACCCAACACACACGTACAATCCTGTTGGGAACTACACTGCAACGCTTACCGTAAACGGACAGGCCGATTGCCAAGCGGAATATGATGTTGATGTAGCTGTGGGAATTCGGGAAAATGCAACCGGACAAACGATCCAGTTGATTCCTAATCCTGCTAGTGATGATGTGACGGTCAAATTTGGTGAAGACCTGAATGAAAACACACAACTAGAAATATACGCTGCTGACGGTAGAATCGTAAAGTCAATCACTTTGAATCAAGGAATGAATCAAGTTCAATTCTCGATTGCTAACTTGGAGAATGCACTTTACTGGGTAGTGATTAATCCTGACAGTGAGTCTCCGATTCGACAGCGATTAATGATTCTTCGTTGATAAGGTTCAAACTACAGTAACTCTTGATTGTGAGCTCCTAATTCAGGGGCTGCTTCAAGACTTCCTGTTCCGAAACTTGCTGGGAAATCCGCTTTAAAAAGCAGGTGATTTGACGCTTCCACTATGGTCAAAACTGGCGAAAGGCAGACTCCTTCATTCTCTAATTTACCTGTCCAATATTTCATTGGTTGAGTTGAGAAAAGCGCGGCTACTTCTGCAATGAGTTCCGTTTCCATCAACCTTCCACCCCATTCGGGATGCTCCACGAGATTGCAGAATTTTTGCCAAAATTTAGGTTCGAGAGCACCCAAAGCTACGTGTCGACCATCAGAACATTTGTAAATATTGTACGAAGCTAATTTGCCCGAGAGATAGCCGTTACTAACGCCTGTTTCCAATTCTTCGGCAATTCGCATGGACTGCAAAACGGAAACATTGTGAGTCATTGAAACATCTACATGCTGTCCTTCTCCCGTGCGTTCTCGATGCAGCAAAGCTGAAGTTGTGGCATTTAGGGTCATCATGCTTCCACCAGAAACATCTGCTAACTGAGCCGCTGAGATGATTGGATTTCCATCCATATCTCGTTGTGCATCCAGCATTCCTGAATAGCTCAGGTAGTTGATGTCGTGACCAGGTTTTGCTGCCATTTCTCCTGTTTGTCCGTAGCCAGTAATGGAAACAAGGATGATTTTCGGATTACGTTTCTTGAGGGCTTCATAATCTAATCCGAATGCTTGCATCACGCCTGGTCTGAACTGCTCAATAACCACATCTGCGGTCTCAACCAGCTTCAGAATGACTTCTTTTCCTTCTTCAGAACGATAATCAATAGATAAGCTTTTCTTGCCTGCATTCAATGTGTTGTAATACACAGAAATACCATCTTTCATTGGCGGATAAAACCTAACGGGGTCAGGTGATTTCGGACTTTCCACTTTAATAACCTCAGCCCCTTGTTGCGCCATCCAAAGTGTTGCCAACGGACCAGGGAGTAGCTTGGTAAAATCGAGAATTTGGTAGCCTTGGAGTGGTTGATTCATGCGCTGAAATTAGGGTTTGCGCTGCAGTTTCGCGTTAGGAATGGTAGCGGCATCCTTTTTCCTGAGTTTATTGAGTGCAGTCGAAATGAGGCTGGAAAAAGATACAGCGGACAGCCCGACCGCCACGCTCTAAAACGTGGGGGAAACGCCCGACATCGAATAAAACATTTGATTGGCGTAGTTGTGCGTAGTTCCGTATACCTTTGCGGTACGTTTAGCACATGAGAATCATTATTGCCGGAGCTGGAGATGTGGGGTTTCACCTCGCTAAATTGCTCACACAGGAAGAACAGGACATCGCGTTGATTGATACCGATGCCGAGAAGCTGAAATACGCAGCTGAACATTTTGATATTGCGACCATACGCGGCAACTCGATTTCTTACACCGTTTTGGACGAGGCAAATGTTAGCAAGGCTGATTTGGTTATTGCTGCTACCAATTCTGAAGAGACAAATATTTCTACCTGCATTATTGCAAAACACCTTGGTGCTAAGCGGACAATTGCTCGTGTCAGAAATACAGAATTCCTCCTAAAAAGGGAGAAACTTGACCTTAAGGAACTTGGTATTGATGAAATTATTAGCACCGAAACCTTAGCTGCACGGGAGATAAAACGACTATTGAAAGATGTTGCGTTTACGGATTCGTTTGAGTTTGATCGGGGCTTACTTAATTTGGTTGGAATTGCTATTGAAGAAGCGAGTCCGTTAGCAGGGAAAACGGTTTCTGAAGCGGCATATCTAAACCCAGATAATAGTTTTCTAACAGCTGCCATTCTACGAAATAATGAAACCATTATTCCTCGTGGAGATGTGACGTTTCAAATTGGTGACCACGTATACTTTATTGCACAGAAAAGTGCAATGGACCATATTTTAGAGCTTTCTGGAAAAGAGCGGAAAAGAATCAAGAACATTATGATTCTTGGTGGAAATGAGGTGGGAGTACATACTGCGAAAAAGCTTAGTTTGAAGTTCAATGTCAAATTGATTGAACCCGATAAGCAACGCTGTTTTGAGTTAGCAGATGAACTACAGGGAACATTGGTTATTCATGGAAATGGAAGTGATGTAGAACTCTTAGAAGAGGAGGGAATTGACCAAATGGACGCGTTTATAGCAGTGACTGAAAACTCAGAAACAAACATTATTTCGTGCTTGGTTGCTAAAAATCATAAGGTTCAAAAAACCATTGCACTGGTAGAAAACATGGACTACATCCACCTTTCTCAGAATATTGGGGTTGACACCATGATTAATAAAAAACTGATAGCGGCTAATTTCATTTTCAGACATATCAGGAAAGGTGAGGTCTTATCGCTAACCAGTTTACACGGAGTAGACGCGGAGGTTGTTGAGTTCGAAGTGCATGAGAAATCGCCTGTGGTAGGTAAGGTGCTAAAGGCGATCAATTTCCCGAAATCCGCTATTGTTGGTGGCGTTATTCGGAAAGGAAAAAGCTATACTCCAAATGGAGATTTTGTTTTTCAGCCTTTGGATCATGTGGTAGTTGTGTCCCAACCAGAGTGCATCCACAAGGTGGAAAGCTATTTCTAAATGACCATTAATTACAGAGTTGTACTGAATGTACTTGGACTGCTTCTGCTTTTCAACGGCATGTTCATGCTATTGTGTATTCCAGCATCTCTGTATTACAACCTAGATGATGTTGTTCCGATGGGCTTTTCCGCCACGGCAACGCTGGGTTTTGGAATGATGATTTGGGCGCTAACACGATCTTCTGAAAAACCGAATATTCGCAAGAAAGAAGGTTTTCTGATTGTGACATTCGGATGGCTAATCATGTCTTTTTCAGGCGCGTTGCCATATATCATGAGCGGCAGCGTTGTTCACTTTACAGATGCGTTTTTTGAAACACTTTCTGGTTACACGACAACTGGTGCATCGGTAATTACTGACCTTACTGTTATTCCAAAAGACATTCTCCTCTGGCGTAGTATGACCCAATGGATTGGCGGTATGGGAATTATTGTTTTGGCGGTGGCTATTCTACCCATATTAGGCATTGGTGGAATGCAGTTGTTTGTGGCCGAATCACCTGGTTTGAAGGCGGATAAACTGGCACCTAAAATTCGCGATACGGCTAAACGATTATGGTTGATTTATGTAGGTCTGACCGTTGCTGAGTTTTTCCTTCTCAAATTAGCCGGTATGAGCTGGTTCAATGCGTTAAACCATGCCCTAACCACAATGGCAACAGGCGGTTTTTCCACGTTTAATACAAGCGCAGCAGAGTTTTCTCCAGTCATTCAATACATCATCACATTCTTTATGTTTATGGCTGGCACAAGCTTTACGCTTACCTATTTCGCACTTGTTGGCAATTTCAAAAAGGTGCTCCAGAATGAAGAGTTCAGATATTACGCTGGAATGATAATCTTTCTTACTGTAGGCGTTTCTATAGTTGTTGCAAGCGTGGATGATGGTGGCTTTGAGAAAGCCTTCAGAGACTCCCTTTTCCAAATCGTATCGCTTATCACTTCTACCGGGTTTGTATCAGCTGACTACACCGGTTGGACACCATTCGTCACCATGGTGTTTTTCATTTTACTATTCTTTGGAGGCTCGGCCGGATCAACGGCTGGCGGTGTGAAAATTGTCCGCCACATTATTTTGGTAAAAAACAGCTTTCTCGAACTCAAACGGCAACTGCATCCTTCTGCTATTATTCCAGTACGGTTGAACGGAAGAGCCGTTGACCCATCAATTACGTACAACGTGGTTGCGTTTATCATGATGTACATTATTGTCTTCGCCATTGGCTCCATCATCATAACCATGTTTGGTATAGATTTAATGACTGCCATGGGAGCGGTTGCAACCTCACTCGGCAACGTTGGTCCGGGAATTGGCAGCGTTGGCCCAACTGATAATTTTGCTTGGCTTCCTTCGGGAGCGAAATGGTTCTTGGCCATTATCATGCTCATTGGTAGATTGGAGCTCTTCACGGTTCTCATCTTGTTTACGCCCTATTTTTGGCGTCAGCATTGATGAAATTCACTTCCACGCTAAATAAAGACGACAATTCCGATATATACCATTGGTATTTCGCAGTTCTAGATGAGATTGCAGAAACGTTTATTGAAGGAACCGACAGGAGAGTTGTTACCACCGTAAACGGAACAGTCAAATACCATTGCGCGATTCATGCTGATGGTACGGGCGGTTATCGCATTATGCTGAACAAGGAACGCTGCAAAAAGCTTGGTTTGGTTCGTGGCGAAACGCTTCATGTTGAGTTAGAAAAAGACAGATCTGAATATGGTGTCCCAATTGGGGAAGAACTGCGCGAAGTGCTAGACCAAAACCCAGAAGCCGACAAGGTTTTTCATGCTTTCACTAAAGGAAAACAGCGCACATTAATCTATTGGGTGAACAACGTAAAAAGCTCAGATATTCGAATTAGACGTGCGTTGGTTATGACCGACCATTTGGTTAATCAGCGTGGAAATATTGATTTTAAACTTTTGAATGTGGAAATGAAAACAGCTAACCAAGCCGCAAAGCTTTAATGACCTGTTATCTTTAAACCATGGCATTCAATCCGCTTAAAAAACTAAGCCACAAACTCATTCAGCGTATATTGAGTGACGACCCTGAAGCGTTCCGCCATCGGCTTTCACTTAAACATCTTAAGCTGATTGTTGAGGAAATCATTTTTGGTGTGGAAACCCGTTGGGGAAAAGGTTTTGATGTAGTGCTCTTATGGGCAATTGTTGCCAGTTTGGTAGCGATAATGTTGGAGAGTATCCCCGACTTTAGAGAGCAACATGGCGACATTCTTTACATTGTAGAATGGTGTTTCACTATTTTCTTTACCCTTGAGTACATTCTTCGGTTATGGGTAACAGAAAAGTCAAAAGATTATGCCTTTAGCTTTTTGGGAGTCATCGATTTGTTAGCCATCATTCCCACCTATTTGAGTCTATTTGTTGTTGGTACTCACTTTCTTTTGGTCATTCGAGCCATCAGGCTACTTCGAGTATTCCGAGTCCTAAAACTGGTGCGTTACCTAACGGGCGCACAAATGCTTGTAACCGCTATTAAAGCGAGTAAGGAAAAGGTGTTCGTGTTCTTAACGGCAGTAGTTACCATGGCGGTAATTTTGGGTACACTCATGTACATGGTAGAGGGTGGTGATAACGGCTTTGATAGTATACCTAGAAGTATTTATTGGGCCATTGTTACACTTACTACAGTAGGCTATGGCGATATTGCTCCAGGAACGGTCATAGGTCAATTTTTAGCCGCTTTGATAATGATTCTTGGTTACAGCATTATTGCCGTTCCAACAGGTATTGTAAGTGTGGAAGTGGCAAAAGCGAGTAGGGAAGAGTCAACCACAACTTGCGCAAGATGCGGTGAAACAGAGCATCTATCCGAGTCTCGGTTCTGTCATAAATGTGGAGAACGAATCGTTTCAGATTCGTAATGCGCTTACTTTTCGTTCTTCTTTTTTCCTTTTCGTTCTTCGCACAAGCTCAAAAGCCAGAACCACTTTTTATTGGTGATAAGGCTCCAGATTTCTTGGCTTTAGATCAATTTGAAAAACGGGTTTCGCTAAGGGACCAACTGAAAAATGGGCCTGTTGTGCTCGTTTTTTACCGAGGCCAATGGTGCCCGCATTGTAACAGACACATGAGTCAAATTCAGGACTCGCTCCAGATGATTTTGGATGCTGGTACTTCTGTCATCGCTATTACTCCAGAGTTGGGGAATAAGATTGAAAAGACGATGGAGAAAAGCGGTGCTTCTTTCAGTATAATTTATGATGAAAACCATCGCATTATGGATAAGTATCACGTCACATTCAAGCTCAGCGGTTGGAAGCGTTTCATCTACGGAATTGCCGGAATAAATATCAATAAGGCGAGTGGTAATAAAGACAGTGCCTTGCCTGTTCCAGCTACATACATCATCGCTCAAGATGGAACTGTTTTCAGTTCACATTTCAATGAGGATTA
>DMRV01000252.1 GCA_003456455.1 Flavobacteriales bacterium | reverse complement strand
GTTTGGAAAGACTGAAGCTGGCAATGTTTGGTTGGATGCCGTGCGGACTTCGCCTTACCAGTTTTACCAGTTTTGGATGAATTCTTCAGATGACGATGCAAAGAAATACATCCGCATCTTCTCCCTTCTACCTAAGGAAGAAATTGAAGCAATTGAGGCTGAACACGAGCAAGCACCGCACGCTAGAGCGTTGCAAAAAGCGTTAGCGAAGGATGTAACGATTCGGGTACACTCCGAATCAGATTATGATGCTGCGATTGCTGCTTCCCAGATTCTATTCGGAAAAGGAACGGAAGATGCTTTAAGAAGTCTTTCTGAAACCGACTTATTGTCTGTATTTGAAGGCGTTCCTCAGTTTGAGGTTTCGGCTTCGGAGATTGATGCTGGGGTTCCCGTGATAGATTTCCTGACTGATTCTGCAGCGGTGTTCCCATCAAAAGGGGAAGCGCGGAAAATGATTCAGGGAAATGGCGTTTCGATTAACCAGAACAAGGTTGCGGATATAGAACTGAATGTGAATTCAGCGCATTTAATTGCTGGAAAATACATTCTCGCGCAACGAGGAAAGAAGAATTACTTCTTGATTAAGACTGTTTAAACAACCATAAGGTTACACCCTCTAACTTCCGCATCGTCCATTCTTCCGAGCACTTCAAACGAATGGTCTTGGTGAATGTGTCCCAAATCTTGCGTGGCGATGAACGGACAACTGTGGATGTTTGCCAAGTCGATGACGTTTAACGCGCCTTTTCCGCGCTCTGAGACAGAAAGTGGGTCGGTGGCCTCTCTAGCATAAACACGCATCCATGGTGGAGTTTGGAAAATGCCCTTTCCTAACGAATATGCTTGACTCAAGAGCTCAGTCATACCATATTCGCTGGCTATATTCTTTAAACCAAATGCCGTTTTGAGAATATCGTGCACCTCTTCGCGCGGCATCTCCTTTCGTCTGCCTTTCATTCCGCCCGTTTCAAGAACAGTGCAGTTTTCTAGCTGTTGTGGATGCTTCTCAGCCAATTCTAAGAGCGCGAAAGTCACTCCGATTAAAAGTGTTTTCACTCCCTTTTCTGAGTTCTTTTTCAAGACTTTGGAAAGAGTGGTCAAACGGTCTAAATAGAAACCGTTATCCGGATGACCGCCCTTCTTCATCAGCTTCTGTGTCATGTAGACAAGTGATGAATTGGAACGTTCTAAGTAAGAAGGAAGCAAAGCCAGAATGCAGTAATCCTTTTCCTTTCCGAAGAACTGATGAAAACATTGATGCAAACTCTGTTCGTACAACTTTAAACTAGCCACGTGATGTTGACTTCGTTCCATTCCGGTAGTACCACTACTGAGGAAAATGGCTTCAGGCGGTGCATTAAAAATGCCAATAGAATGCCGCTTAAACATAGAGATTGGTAAAAACGGAATCTGATTCAATTTCGAAATACCTTTCGTTTTAACGCCAAGGTGTCCAATAAAATCGCGGTACGTTTCGTTATTCTCGGCATGGTACCGAAACAATTCCAACGCAAGCTTCTCGAACAACACATCGTTGTGTTCGTTTATTGTGAAAATACGTTCGGCTATCTGTTTCGTTGTCGTGTTCATGCTTCCTTTGGGAGGCGCAAATTTGCCTAATTTTGAGTTATGAGAAAGGGATTCCTTTTTGTGTTGATTGTTGCGGGGTTGAGTTCATGTTTAAAACAGGAGGATTTTCCTAATCGTCCTGTTTTGGAATTCATCGGAATTATTCCGGCCGTTCAACCAGCTGATTCGTTAGGTGTTATCCGGTTTAGTTTTACCGATGGAGATGGTGATTTGGGATTAGATGCAGGAGATACACTGAATGAATTTGCTTCAGACCAGCCTTACTTCTATAATCTGTTTGTTCGGTATTTTGACAAGCAGAATGGGCAATACGTGGAGTTTATTCCACCTTCTCCATTCTTCAATGCTCGATTTAAACGATTGTCTTCGGAAGGTGGAAGTGGCGCATTGGAAGGTGAAATGGACTATGGCTTTGCTGGCAGACCGGGCTCTCCTTTCGATACTATTCGGTATGAGATTTACATTGTAGACAGGTCACTACAGCACAGCGACACTATCGTTACTCCAGACATTATTTTGTCTTCGTTCTAAACTATTAGACCGTAACCTCGTCTTCTAAATCTAGATGGTCTCCGCGTAGAGCTTGAGAAACATGGATTACGTTGTCCGCCATTTTCTCGTAGCCGCTAAGCAAATCCAAGTAAATCAGACCTGTTTCTAGGCTTGTTTTACCTTTTTCAATCTTCTTAAAGTTCTTTGCACGCAGCTTATCGCGTTTCGCATTTATTGCATTTTCAATCTCAATGGCACTATCCAAGTTAATACTCTCTGGACTCTTAGAGATGTTGCCCATCATAGTGGTCATAGCTTTATTTAGCATATCCCGCATTTCGCGTAAATCGCTGCGATGATTTTCTTCGAACCAAATACGCTTTTCAATCTTCTGTTCTACAGAACGAGACATCTGGTAATAAATGTCTCCAATAGACTCCATGTGGTTTATCACAGAAAGAAAAGATTGTATTCGCCTAGAGCCACTGCTTGAAAGCTCTAGTTTAGAGAGTTCCATCAAGAACTCTCCCACCTTCATTTCAATCAGGTCGGTATGATCTTCGTACTCCTTAATTTTCTTAATCAGTTTTTGCTGTTCCTTGTGCTCCGTTTCCTCAATAAGGGCGCTAATCTTCTGAACGCCTTTCAAATTCAGCTTCGCGAATTTGACAATCTCGTTTTCCACTTCTGCCAATGACACTTCAGGCGTTTTAACCAGCCCTCGTCCAATAAATTCTAAACTAAAATCCTCATCATCTCCTTTTGACGGAATTACGCGAATCACCGTTTTTGCAATCAACGGCACAAACCAAATTAACACTGCCACATTAAGCAAGTTAAAGCTTGTATGGAATATTGAAAGGGCTATTGGAATGTGCTCTGGATTGAAGTTTTCGCTCGTAGCTGTTGGAAACATATTCATGTGTTCTCCCATGTACCACGATATTCCTTTTAGAAAAAATGGGAAGGCAATAAACATCCAGATTACACCGAAAATATTGAAAACGAAGTGTGCCCCTGCAGCGCGTTTGGCATGAACATTTCCTACAAGCGCTGCAAGATTAGCCGTAATGGTTGTACCGATGTTTTCACCAAGCACCATCGCAGCAGCTAGCTCAAAAGGAATCCAACCTTCAAAACACATAACCAATGTAAGCGCCATTGCTGCGCTGGAAGATTGAACTACTAACGTGATAATGGTTCCTACAATAATGAATATGAATGTAGAGAGATACCCTAAGTGCGCGTAATTCTGAAGAAAACTAAGAATCTCTGGATTCGACTTTAAATCAGGAACTGCGTG
>DMRV01000075.1:5030-5168 GCA_003456455.1 Flavobacteriales bacterium | reverse complement strand
GATATTCAACTAATTGAATTTCAGGCCTTACCTTAAGATGCCAACCTTATTTACTCGACTAGTGATTGTTTTTGGAATGCATCTTTTTTGCGTTTCGCAGGTTTATGCAGGACAAATTGAGTTTGTAGAAAACAAGGG
>DMRV01000075.1:0-4990 GCA_003456455.1 Flavobacteriales bacterium | reverse complement strand
TAGAAAATGACGGATTTACGTACAATCTGCTTGATTTAGATGCCATCCATCACACGCATCACACACACACTGCTTTTTCGGGAACCATTCAGGCGCATGCCTTCCAAATGAAATTCTTAAACGCATCGTTTCAAACCTCATCCGCAGGAAAGAAAAAACGCCCCAACTATAGAAACTACTTTTTGGGTCATGATGCCACAAAATGGAAATCGAAGGTGAAGGGGTTTGAAGAAGTACAGCACACTGCTTTGTACGCTGGGGTTAACATGCGCACGTACAGCAGCAATGGCCATTTGAAATACGACCTCATCGTGTCGCCCACCACCGATGCTTCCATCATCAGCATGAAATATGATGGTTTGGATGCCATGCGTATTCGACCAAATGGCGATTTAGAGCTAAAAACCGCCTTAATGGATGTGCTAGAACGCAACCCCATTGCGTACCAAAACATTGGTGATGAAAGAATAGAAGTTGCATGTGAGTTTATACTCGATGGAACTATTGTTTCGTTTCGTTTTCCCGATGGGTACAACAATAATTATAAGTTAATTATTGACCCCGAACTTGTTTTCTCTACCTATTCAGGTTCAGACGCTAACAACTTTGGGAGTTCTGCCAGTTACGATAGCAACGGCAACCTGTACGGTGCCGGCACCAGCTTTGGCATTGGCTACCCTGTAACTTTAGGAGCATACACCCAAACAGCTTCTGGCATTTCAGACATTGGATTTAGCAAGTTCAGTACAGATGGTACGTCATTAATCTACTCCACATTTGTGGGAGGGGCGGCTAGCGAATCGGTGAACAGTACCATCGTAAACATCAACGATGAGCTCTATTTATTCGGAACTACAGGAAGTACAGATTACCCTGTTTCTGCTAATGCGTTTCAAGCAAACCAGAATGGTGGAACAGCCGCAACTTGGCCAGGTGGCTATGGTATTGAATTCTTGAGCGGATGCGACATGGTTATTTCCAAATTCTCCGCTGATGGCGCTTCGCTTTTAGCTTCAACCTACGTTGGCGGTTCAGGCAACGATGGAATTAATTATGAATCAGTCCTAGACTATAATTATGGCGATCCGTTTAGAGGGGAAATAAATGTGGATAATGCTGATAATGTGTATGTAGCTACCTGCACCGAATCGTCCGATTTTCCCGTTTCGGCCAATGCAGCCCAGTCAGCATTTGGAGGAGGAAGAGATGGTCTCATTTTCAAAATGAATTCAGACCTGTCCAACATGACTTGGGCAACATATATCGGTGGGAGTTCGGTTGACAATGCCTACGCCATTCAATTGAATGCCAATGGCGAAATTGTGACCGCTGGTGGAACGTTAAGCAACGATTTTCCAACTACGGGCAATGCGTTAAACACAAATTATGGTGGGTTAAGTGATGGTTGGGTTATGCGTCTTTCTCAAAATGGAAGTCAGTTTTTATCCTCTAGCTACATCGGCACCGACAAGTATGACCAAGTGTATTTTGTGCAATTCGACCCAAATGATGATGTACTTCTTTTAGGGCAATCTGAGGGTAACATTCCCATCGCCCCAGCAAGCGTTTATTCTAATCCAAATAGCGGACAGTTTATTCAGAAGTTGACAAACGATTTAAGTACGTTAAGTGTTTCCACCACTTTCGGAACAGGAAATGGTGGAATTGATATTTCTCCAACAGCATTTTTGGTCAGTAACTGCGGACAAATTTTTGTTTCGGGTTGGGGAGGTGCTACCAACAGCGGTTATGGAAATGCAATCCAAAGCACCACCAATAATCTTCCTATTAGCTCTGATGCGTTCCAAACAACCACGGACGGAAGCGATTTCTATTTACTTGTTTTAGAAGCAGATGCCGAAGGATTGGTCTACGCCACGTATTTCGGTGGCGGAACAAGTACCGAACATGTTGATGGCGGAACAAGCAGATTCGATAAAAATGGAATCGTGTATCAAGCCGTTTGCGCTGGTTGCGGTGGTAATGATGATTTCCCTTCAACCCCTGGCGCGTGGTCTCCCACCAACGAATCTTCCTGCAACTTAGGAGTGTTCAAATTCGACCTGAACCGTCTGATTTCTGCTCCCGATTTCAACATTAATCTAGAGAATTGTTATTATCCGTTGGAAGTTGAATTTTTAAACAATAGCACGGGCGCAAACACGTACGATTGGGATTTTGGTGACAACGAAACCGCTACCTACTTTGAAGGAAGTCATTTTTATGATGAACCAGGTAGCTATGAGATTACGCTCATTGCGCGCGACTCTGCCAATTGCTTGACTCCAGACACTGCTTCTATTGAGTTTGAAATTCCCATTCCGCCCATAATAATGGCATTTGGCACTGATACCATTTGTGCACGAGACACTGTAGGAATTTGGGTAGAAGGTGAAGGGATTGTTTCCTACGATTGGTCGCCAGCGTTTAGTCTAGAAAGCTCAGATACGGCCCAAGTAAATGCACTACCCACAGAAACCACGGTCTACGTAGTTGCAGCTACAGATTCCGTTGGATGCCAAGTAACCGATTCTGTAATTGTTTACGTCTCGGGCGCTCCAACCACCAATGCGGGCGACAATGCTTATTTACAGCTTGGCGTACCAGGCTATTTGTACGCAGAAACGAGCCCGAACAGCACCATTCTTTGGAGTCCGCCCGAAGGGCTGAGTTGTACCACGTGCCCTGATCCGATTGCTGATCCACAAGAAACCACCACATATTATTTAGTAGTAACGGATGAGTTCGGCTGCTCGGTTTCCGATTCTGTCATAGTTTACACTTATCCCACTATTTATGTGCCCAATGCCTTTACACCTGGCGGAAATGCTACCAATCCCGTTTTCTACGTTTACGGACATGGAATTGCCTTTTTCGAACTAAACATTTACACCCGTTGGGGACAGCATATTTATCATTCTAACGAACAAACCGAAGGTTGGGATGGTAACACCAATGGCCTAGAAGCACAACAGGGAGTTTACGTCTGGACGCTGAAATACAGCACCGATATTCATCCTAATACGTTTGAGGACAAGATTGGACATGTTACGCTATTGCGGAATCATTATTAGGCTTTGGAGCTAAAAACTGACAATTATTTCACGAACAATTCTGCATCTTCGCAAACTATCTTCATCCCATGCGAAATCCAACTCAGCTTATCCTAATTACTGCTTTTACTTTTCTACTCGTAAGCTGCGATAGTTCAGGCGACAAGAAACCGGCTACAAAACCTGAATCGCTTGTTAAGAAAGCCGCTGTAGGAAACGCCACAAAAGGAAAAGCCTTGTACATGACCTGCGCCACATGTCACGGACAAAAAGCAGAGGGGATGCTTGCGTTAGGTGCACCAGCACTGGCAGACCAAGAGCCCTATTACCTTAAACAACAGCTAAATAATTTCCGAACCAAAAAGCGGGGCGTACATGAAAAGGATGCTTTTGGATCGCAAATGGTTGCTTTCGCAAAAACGCTTGATAGCGATGGAATTAACGATGTAATTGCTTACATCAAAACAATGCCTTCCCCAACACATGAGGCTACTGTTGAAGGTGGCGATATAGAGGCAGGAAAGAACTATTACAACATGATTTGCGGTGCTTGTCATGGAACTGGTGCTGTTGGAATTGAAGCTCTTTTCTCTCCTCGATTAGTTGGAATGCAAGACTGGTACTTGGAGCGCCAACTCAATAATTTCAGAGCCGGAATTAGAGGGAAAGAAGCAGGAGATACGTATGGAGCGCAAATGCAGCAGATTGCAGAAGCAATTCCAGACGACCGAACCGTAACCGACATTGTTGCCTACATAAATTCGTTACAAGCAGAATGAGTAAAACGTTCGCAGTAATTACGCTAATTACCGCCATTGTTATTGGCCTAATAGCCTGCGAAAAAGAACTTGATTCAACTCAGCCTGAAATCACACAAACTATTATTTCAGAATCAGATGGCGATTTTGAACTCTGCAAAACGTGTCCTCCAGGTTTTGAATTGACAGAAGAAGGCTTTTGCCGTCTGCGGTCAATGTATCAGCAATATGCCTCGCTAAAAAACCAAGGTGTTGGCGGGTTGAAAACCGCTCTTCCTGAGGTACGCGATGGCTTTACCCCGCAGCAAATCGACCTTGGTCGTTATCTGTTTTTCGACCCTATCTTATCAAAAGACGGCACGGTAAGTTGTGCATCCTGTCATCAACCCGAAAAAGGCTTTAGCGATGGACTGGATAGAAGCATAGGTATTGAAGGAAAAAATGTAAGGCGTTCGGCACCAAGCCTTTGGAACGTGGCTTTTCTCAAACTTTTCTTTTGGGATGGTCGAGATTCAACGCTGGAATCGCAAATGCAAGGGCCGCTTTTCTCCGAAGATGAAATGGGTAATACGCCTGAAAAACTGAAAACTGACTTGAATGCTAATGAAACCTATCTAGTGCTTTTTCAGCAGGCGTTTCCTCAATCAAACAAGAATATTGAATTAGATGAAGTTTACCTCTCGATAGCGGCTTTTCAAAGCTCTCTTATTTCTCTAAACAGTAGATATGATCAGTATGCGCATGGTTTTCATGGTGCTTTGAATAAAAAAGAAATTGAAGGGATGAACGTCTTTCGGTCTTTTGTTGCGCGATGTGCTGAATGTCATNNCTCCTCCGCTTTTCACCAATCAGCAATTAGCGGTTTTGGGGACACCAGAACCAGATGGCAGAGCTTTAGACCCCGGTGCAGAAGTTCCATACAATGATGGCTCTTTGCGAGGCGCTTTCAAAATTCCTAGCCTGAGAAATGTGGCTCTAACCGCACCGTACATGCATTCTGGTAAATTCAAAACCTTACGCGAAACAGTTGAGTTTTACACCAAAGGTCGTGGGCATGCGGTTCCTGAAGGAGAAAACCTCTATTTGCACTGGCACATTTGGGAACCAGATTTATCAGATACCGAACTCGACCGATTGGTAGACTTCCTTCAAACGTTGACAGACGAAAGTTTTATGCCA
>DMRV01000179.1:5304-10175 GCA_003456455.1 Flavobacteriales bacterium | reverse complement strand
GCACCATTTGGTCCCAAAAGACCGAAAATGGAACCTTCGGGAACGGATATGCTGATGTCTTCAATAGCAACATGACCCGCGTAGGCCTTGCTTACATTCTCAGCACGAAAAATTGAATTTGCCAAACTTATGAATTGATGGAGTTAATTTCTAATCGTTGGTCGGAATACTCTTAATGAAAGTAGTCTTTCATCTTTTCGAAGAAGCTCTTTTCGCCCTTTCCTGGATCGGGTTTAAAATTCTCCGACTCCTTTAGTTTTTCCAACGTTTTCTTCTCCTCCTTGCTTAGTTTCTTCGGTATCCACACGTTGGTGTGAACCAAAATATCGCCTTTTCGTCCGTAATCCAAATCAGGAAGTCCTTTTCCGCGTAAGCGCAAAAGTTTGCCGCTTTGAGTTCCTGCTTCAACCTTAATCCGTGCCTTTCCTTCAATTGTTGGAACCTCCACAGAGGTGCCTAAAGCTGCATCAACAAAACTCACATACAATTCATAGTGCAAGTCAGTTCCATCACGCTTAAGCAACTCATGTTCCTCTTCTTCAACAAGTACTATTAAATCTCCAGGAACACCACTTTTAGCACCAGCATTTCCTTTTCCACGAACAGAAAGTTGCATGTCGTTTCCAACTCCGGCAGGAATCTTCACTTCAATAACCTCCTCGCCCTTCACAATTCCATCACCATAGCACTTGGTACACTTGTGCGCAATGGTCTGACCTTGTCCACTACAAGAAGGACAGGTGGATGAAGTCTGCATTTGCCCCAAAGGCGTGTTCATAACACGAGTAACCTGTCCACGGCCACCACATGTGTGACACGTATCCATTTTACCGTCTTCAGCGCCAGTTCCTGTGCACTTTTCGCAGCTAACGTATTTGTTAACCTTCAGTTTCTTGGTAACGCCATTAGCCACTTCCTCCAAGTTCAGTTTTACACGAACCCGAAGATTAGAACCTTTATTGACACGCGTTCTACCACGACCTCCGCCACCGAAACCGCCAAAGCCGCCACCTCCACCACCTCCGAAAATATCTCCGAATTGACTGAAGATGTCGTCCATGTTCATGCCGCCTCCGCCACCACCAAAGCCACCTGCTCCGCTCATTCCGGCATGGCCGTATTGGTCGTAGCGTGCTTTTTTATCAGCGTTGCTTAATACTTCGTATGCTTCAGCAGCTTCCTTAAACTTTTCCTCAGCAGAAGCATCATCAGGATTCTTATCTGGGTGAAACTTCACCGCCATCTTCCGATAAGCCTTCTTTATCTCAGCTTCAGCAGCGCCTCTGCTAATTCCCAGTACTTCGTAATAATCTCTTTTTGCCATAGTTTCGTTTTACGCGCCTACGACAACTTTCGCAAACCGAATCACTTTATCATTCAGGAAATATCCCTTCTCAAGTTCATCCACAACTTTCCCTTTCATATCTTCCGATGGAGCTGGAATCTGAGTAATCGCCTCATGAAGTTCAGAATCAAACACCTCACCTTTTGTTTCCATTGCTTTCAAGCCTTTGTTGCCTAGTTCTTTAACCAGTTTATGATAAATGAGTTCAACGCCCTCTTTTACACTTGGCACGTCATCGGCTGTTTCCATATTGGTTCGGGCCCGCTCAAAATCATCAACAATTGGCAACAACAGTTTAAATACATCTGCACCACCATTCATAATCAGGTCAATGCGCTCCTTAGCTGTTCTCTTTCTAAAATTCTCAAAATCAGAATATAGTCTCAAGTATTTATTGTTCAGCTCGTTGTACTGATCCTGCAATTCTTCCAATGGGTCTTTTTCAGTTTCTACTTCTTCCTGTTCAGTCGCCTCAACCGTTTCTTCGTTCAGGTTTTCTTCTTTTTCTATTTGCTCTTTTTCAGACATCTTGTGCTTTTTCTTATCAGATTTCTTACTTCCCCTTGTTGTTTTTCCAGATTTCAAATACTAGTCATCAGATTTCAGATTCCTCTCCGCTCCTGAGGATAGACTTGTGATATATATCTCTAATCTGACTTCTCAATTCTGGCATCTCTTATTAACCCTCCCCTCTTATCAAAAAATCTGCCTTTGCCCCTGTTGGGACAATTTGGCAGATAAATGGCCGTTTTAGGCGGCTGCAAAAGTAAAAAAGGCAGGGTATCACCCTGCCTTCTGTCACTATATGTTATACTTATGGTTTTACTTGTCAATCAACTTCTGCAACTCAGCGTGCAAATTGGCACCTCTTAAGTTCTTTGCAACAATAACTCCGTTCTTATCCAACAAGAAATTTCCTGGAATAGAACGCACTCCGTAAGTAGCCGCGCCAGCACTATTCCAGCCGCCAAGGTCACTTACATTANNTCCAATCTAAACCATCTTGCTGTATGGCTTTTACCCATGCATCTTGGCTCTTATCCAAAGACACGCCATAAATCTCAAATCCCTGTGAGCTGAACTTCTTGTAAGCAGCAACTACATTCGGGTTTTCAATTCGACATGGTCGGCACCAAGACGCCCAGAAGTCAATTAAAACCATTTTTCCTTTCAATGACGACAAGGCAACTTCTTTACCTTCAGGATTTTTGAATTTGAGCTCTGGAGCAATATTCCCAATGTTTAATCCAATTTTCTTGTCCTGAATTTCCGTTTCATCACCGCCTACTCCACCTGCAAAAGCTGGGGCTGAAAAAAGAAACATTCCGATTGCTACTACTAAGGCTATGTTTTTCATTGTCTGTGTTTTATAAGAACTATTGTTACTAATCATAATTGAAGGCAATTTATAAAGACAACAACCATACCAATCAAAGACGTTTGATGTTCGCTCCTATTGCATTTAGTCGTGTATCAATGTTCTGATACCCGCGATCAATCTGTTCGATATTGTGAATTAAACTCTTGCCATCGGCAGAAAGCGCTGCAATAAGCAACGAAACCCCTGCCCGAATATCTGGACTTGTCATTTGAATACCACGTAATGACATTTGATGATCCATACCTATAACCGTTGCGCGGTGCGGATCGCAAAGAATAATCTTAGCGCCCATGTCAATCAGTTTATCCACGAAGAAAAGGCGGCTTTCAAACATCTTCTGATGAATAAGTACACTTCCTTTGGCTTGGGAAGCTACCACCAAAATAATGCTCAGCAAGTCGGGCGTAAAGCCAGGCCAAGGTGCATCTGAAATGGTAAGGATAGAACCATCTATAAACGATTCAATCTCGTAATGCTCTTGTGATGGAATGTAGAGGTCGTCTCCGCGCAATTCCATTTGAATCCCCAACTTTTTAAAGATTGTTGGAATAATTCCTAGATCCGGATAACTAACGTTCTTAATCGTAATCTCAGATTTGGTCATGGCTGCCAAACCAATAAAAGACCCAATCTCAATCATATCTGGCAGGCAACGGTGTTCTGTGCCTCCCAAGTACTCTACACCATCAATAATAAGCATGTTAGAACCGATACCGGAGATATTCGCTCCCATTCGGTTGAGCATCTTGCAGAGCTGCTGTAAGTACGGCTCACAAGCAGCATTATAAATGGTGGTGCGACCTTTGGCTAGAACTGCAGCCATCACAATATTGGCTGTTCCTGTTACCGATGCTTCATCTAGCAGCATGTAGCACCCTAGCAGGTTACTGGCTTCTACTTTATAGAATTGCGCTTCTGCATTGTACTCAAACTTGGCGCCTAGTTTCTGAAAACCAATGAAGTGGGTGTCCAATCTTCTACGGCCAATCTTATCGCCTCCCGGCTGAGGAATGTATCCTTTACCAAAGCGGCCCAACATAGGGCCAACAACCATAATGGAACCTCTAAGGCCCGCACCTTTCTTCTTGTATTCTTCCGAATGAAGATGTTCTAAATCAACACCATCAGCCGTAAACTCATAGGTGTCTTCTGCCAGCTGATTAACCTTCACTCCTAAATCGCGAAGCAGGTCAATAAGCTTATTCACATCCCGAATGTTCGGGATATTTGAAATGGTAACCTTCTCAGGTGTGAGAAGAACGGCACACAGTATTTGTAAAGCTTCATTCTTGGCCCCTTGAGGAACCAACTCTCCTTTCAGTTTATTCCCTCCAACAATCTCAAATGATGCCATGCTTAATTTCTGTGATTTCTTCTTCCGTTATTATTCTTCTTGCGCCCCTTGTTGTTGTTGCGCCCTTTGTTGTTACGTCCTCTATTCTGATTGTTCTGTTGCTTAAGAGCTGGATCGATGAGGTCTTTCGCGTGCATCAACTCAACCTCTACAGGCACCATAATCTTACCGCCAGACATTTCACGGAGATCCTTTTTGATAACGCGATCTTCAACAGAATCTCGGTTCCAATTAAGATAAGCACGCTTCATAACGTTGGCAAGTGCCTCGCCCATTTTAGTGCGCTCTTCTTCGTTTTCCTCCGTAGAAACCTTCTTAATCATTTCCTCAATTATCCGTCCGTAATGACGAAACGTAATCTCAGTAGAAGGATACGGAATCGGGTCCGGTCCTTTCTCAAAATCCTCTTTCAAAGGCTTTGGGAAGGGTGAGTCAATATCAAAATCGAACCCAGAAATGATGAACATGTGATCCCAAATCTTATGAGTCAAATCTTCGTTTCCTTTCAAAGCCGGATTTACCTGTCCCATTACTTTAATAATGGAGTTGGCAGCCTTGTTCCGCTCTTCCCTGTCTTCCAAGGTTTTGGCGTATTCAATCATCTTCTGAATGTTCCGCCCGTACTCAGGAATCTTCATCAGCTCGCGAGCCGTGTTGTATTCCATCTCATAATCTAGTTCTGAAGTCATCTCTGTGTAATTCGGTCACAAAATAAAGAAAGTAGTTGCCAAAAACGCGAAAGCCCCTCGAAAGGGGCTTTCAGCATAAAACCTTAACAGTTTTTAGTATCT
>DMRV01000179.1:0-5257 GCA_003456455.1 Flavobacteriales bacterium | reverse complement strand
TCAACACCAATCTTAGCGAGGTGCAAACGAGCTACTTTTTCATCCAAATGCTTAGGAAGCATGTACACTTCATTTTTGTAAGCATCTGTGTTGTTCCACAACTCCAATTGAGCCAATGTTTGGTTTGTAAATGAATTACTCATTACAAACGATGGATGACCTGTGGCACAGCCAAGGTTTACTAGTCGGCCCTCAGCCAATAGGAAAATGATTTTACCATTTATTGTGTACTGATCAACCTGTGGCTTAATCGTGTCCTTAGTATCACCATAGTTCTTATTCAACCACGCCATATCGATTTCATTATCGAAGTGACCGATATTACAAACGATAGCTTGGTCTTTCATAGACTCAAAGTGTCTCCCTTGAATAATGTTGAAGTTGCCAGTTGTAGTAACGATGATGTTTGCCTCTTTACAAGCGTCATCCATTTTCTTCACTTCAAATCCGTCCATTGCAGCTTGCAACGCACAAATTGGATCAATCTCAGTAACAATAACTCGTGCTCCTGCACCTTTAAGTGAAGCAGCAGAACCCTTACCTACATCTCCATATCCTGCAACAACAGCAACTTTCCCTGCCATCATTACATCGGTAGCTCTTCTAATTGCATCAACTAGAGACTCTTTACATCCGTACTTGTTATCGAACTTAGACTTGGTAACCGAATCATTCACGTTGATAGCTGGCATTACCAAAGTGCCGTTCTTCATTCTCTCGTACAATCTATGAACTCCAGTTGTAGTTTCTTCAGACAATCCTTTGATTCCAGCACATAGCTCTGGATATTTATCAAACACCATGTTTGTCAAATCACCACCGTCATCCAAAATCATGTTCAAAGGCTTGCCATCCTTAAAACCCATAATTGTTTGGTCAATACACCAATCAAACTCTTCATCGTTCAATCCTTTCCAAGCAAAAACCGGTACACCCGTTGCAGCTATTGCAGCAGCAGCTTGATCTTGTGTTGAGAAAATATTACAAGATGACCAAGTAACCTCAGCACCCAAAGCCGTTAAAGTTTCAATTAAAACTGCGGTTTGAATTGTCATATGCAAGCATCCTGCAATTCTAGCACCCGCCAAAGGCTTCGATTCGCCATATTCATCACGGAGAGCCATTAAACCTGGCATTTCTGCCTCGGCAATTGTAATTTCTTTCCTGCCCCAATCAGCGAGGCTAATGTCTTTTACCTTGTAGTTCAATTGTTCTGCTGTATTACTCATTATATATATTTTCTTTTTAAAGAGGCTGCAAAGATACTGTATAGCTTACTCTTAAGCAATTAGGCCAAATCCTTAACCACTATTCAATTAACGAATCCTATTTCAGTTAGTTCAAATCGGAACAGAATTTCATGCGGATAGCTACAACAAGCCTAGAATCCAGCAAGAATTTGAATAAAATAAAAACAAAGCGTGACGTGGATGAGCCAAACACCCACCATTTGGTTACCTAAAAATGGTAATTGTACCAAGTTTACTAAACGTTTTCCCAGTGTACCAGGTCAGGTCTATTTGATAAGAATACGCGCCTTGAGGCAGTTCTTTTCCTGACTTCATTTGTGTTCCATCCCAAAACTCAGTAACCTCAAATGTTTCCCATTGAAGTTTTCCCCAACGGTCATATATCTGCAGATGCCAATTAGTAATTCCCTTCTGTTTAATCTCAAAAACATCATTTGTTCCATCTCCGTTAGGAGTAAATGCTGTTTGAATGAAGAATGTTTCCTGTTCCCAAACCCTGAATGGTTTAACAATGGTATCTGGACAACCGATATCTCGCACAACAATAAGTTGTACATCAAACAGCCCAGAATCTTGATAGACTCCAACTGCATTATCCATATTATCTACCAGGTATCCATTACCAAAATCCCAATCGGAAGAATCTGGACTGTTATTAAAACTGGCATTCCAGAACTCCATTGTCGTATCAGGTAATTGAAGTGCAACACTATCCGCATAAAAATCTGCTACAGGATGCGGTCTCACTTCCATTGAAATCTTTGCGGAATCATTACACCCCGTTATTCGGTTAGTTACATACTGCGTAACCGTGTACCATCCTTCGTCATCAAACGTGTATTCGATAATATCAACAACACTTCCATCAACCTCAATAGTTGTGTCTTTATCACTAAAATGATATGCCCAATTGGTAATGTTGATGTCTTCACGCGAAGTATCATTAAAGAATATTGGCAACTCGGTACAAACAACATTTGTATCAACCCAGAAACCAGCAACTGGCGATTCATATACAGTAATGTTGATAGGTGCAGCATCTGAAGAACACTGATCTTCTGAGAATACGGTTAGAGAAACAGTGTAAACGCCAGGTTCATTGAATGTGTGATATGGGTTTTGCAGGTTACTTGTGTTCGATTCGGGCCCTGAGTTAACATCACCAAAATCCCATTGCCAAGATGAAGCATTACTTGAATTGTCGAAAAACCTCAAATCAGTAGAGTCACAAACTTCAAGTTCGTTAGCTATAAAATCTGCAGTTGGAATTAACAGTGGCTGAACCAGATTAGGCATTACCAGCGTATCGGTAAAAATTCCATTAGAAGCCGTTAACGTAATTGTGTAAGGTCCACCGCTCGAATAAGTATGACTTGGATTTTGAACAATAGATTGGTTGCCGTCTCCAAAGTCCCATTCCCAAGCTATTGGATTACCGAAGGTGGTATCTGTGAAAGTAATCGTAGTTGAACCACAAGTTTGAACTGTATCGAATAGAAAACCCGCATACACGTATGGCGGAAGTACAATATCAACAGGCACATTGCAAATTGCTGAACAACCAAATGTATCGGTTACTTCTACACTTGCATTATAAATCCCTGTTCCACCGTATAGGTGAGTAGGACTCGCGTCTGTAGAAGAACCTCCATCGCCAAATTGCCAGAAATACTCATACGGTGCAGTGCCTACTGTAACATCTGCATTGAACCCTGTATTAGCTCCCAAATAAGCATCGGTTACATTGCTGCAGTCCACAACTGGAATAGGGTGCACAATCACAGTTATTACATCAGAATTAACTGTTGGTGTAATCGGACATGGATACGAACTAGCCATTCGTACATAAATCTGATCACCATTATTAATGAATGCTGGAGTAAACGAAACCCCAGTGCCGCCACTTATACCGTTCTGAAACCATTCAAAAGTTGGGTTTGTACCTCCAGCGAACGGGACTGATCCGAAAGTGATTTCTTCTCCTTCGCAGATTTCTGTAGAAGTCGCTGTAATAAACACTTCCGGTGATACTATAGGCATCACCTCTACATAATGTGTGTCGGGTTTTGCCCAACCACAACAAGGAGACTCTGTTTGCAACGTTACCATATATGTTCCAACATCTGTGTACGTATGCGATGGTGTCGAAAGTGAACTCGTATTGGCTGCACCTGAAGCTGGATCTCCAAAATCCCATCTGTAACCAAGAACATTAAAGTTAATAGGCCAAGTTGAAGAGAAGTTCACAACATCATCAGGACAAATCGTATCTACCGCCTGAATAGTTGGTAGGTAAGGAGAACCATCTATAAATATGTTCACAAACTCGGCAAGGAAATAAGGCACTCCGTTTGAGACCATTGTAAGGTCGAATGAACCAATCCCGTTGTAATACGCTGAAGTGCTTTGACCAACTGTATTCACAGGAACAGTACTTCCCTCATAGAACCACTCAATAATTCCAATTGAGTTTGTTGAGTAGTAGATATCTGAGAATGTGCAACCTGTAGATTCGAGCGTAATATTAGGCTCAACATTTGCTGCAAGATTGGTTTGAATTGTTTGTATTCCCGTTGACTCTTCGTAAAGTGGTTGACTTACTCCTGGAGCGCCATTTCCGCCAAACCCTCCATTACCTCCAGCACTTCCTTCGCCTCCCTGCCCTCCTTGGCCGCAACCTATACCACCAAATCCCCCAAGACCACCTTGACCCCCAAGCCCACCCGGAAAACCGCCAACGCCTCCAATTCCTGGAAGGCCTGAATTGGCTACACAATCATTTAGTCTACCACCGCTGCCATTGTTAGAAATGTAAATCCCAAATGACCCTCCGCCTCCAGAACCACCAGTTGCTCCAGCGCCACCTTGACCACCTTCGCCACCACCACCACCACCGGGGCCAGAACCGTTATCAGAGTTAATACCTAATATATTCAGAACATCTCCATGGGAGCCACTACCTCCGCCACCTCCGCCACCAGAGCCATCTTCACCGTTCAAGCCATCATCACCGTCTCCAGGTACAAAAAACCCACCTAAATGAGTTGGAACTCCGTCCAAGCCAACAATCCCATCAGTACCGTCAATCGCATCAACTCCCAGTTGGCCATAGCTCGAGACAGGAGCGGTACATTGCCCAACAATAAACAGACAAGCACTCAGTGCATTCTCATAACCGGGACCTTCAGGACCACCAGTCCCAGGGTTTGGTCCTAGACCATCCTGCCCAGGTAAACCTGGAAAAGATTCTCCATCAACTATGTATGGTAATGGGATAAACCCTCCAGTGCAACACTCCAATCTATCACTAGTTCCTTCTGGACCTCCATCACCACCATTTCCGCCTGCAGATGTACCTCCGCCCCATGAACTTCCACCCGCACCACCAGCGGTATTGCCGCCTCCGCAGTTGTTTCCGTTCTGACCTTGCACACCATCTACTCCATCTACTCCATCGACTCCCGCCAACCCATCAATGCCATTAGAGCCATTTCCTGCTGATGAGCGAACTCTACTTAGTGAGTAGTTTGAGCAACCATCAATATGAATTCCATAAGTGGTTACACCCGAACCCCCTGCATCATCTACCAATATAGAAAGGTCATGTAATTGAAAATTGGTTAGACCAACTGCCGATATAGCCACAATTCGATCTGGGGCGGCAGTAACATTTGTATTGTCTCGGTGGATAAGAGTTGCAGCATTATTCGACTTTACCCAAGTGACTGCATCAAAACCTCCCTCAATAGTTACACCTCCAATAAGGTTTATTGTATTTGAAATATCATATGTTCCAGAAGCCATGCGGATATGGTCCACACCAGGAGAAACCAATGCCAGTCCATTTAAAAAAGACGTTGGCGCGGCTTGAGTACCGCTTCCACTGCCATTAGGAGAAACGTAAATGATATTACACTCTTGAGAAAACCCCAAGGTTGAAATCAACATAAAAACCAGTAAAAGGAAATATCTTGTCTTCAATATCATCTTTCAATTACAACAAACGG
>DMRV01000199.1 GCA_003456455.1 Flavobacteriales bacterium | reverse complement strand
CCATGGATTAAAATTGGACACAGCTTGCTGTTGTCGCCTTCAAACTTCCGGTCAATCTTAGCTCTTGAAATACCTAAAACAACTGGTCCCACCGCTTCTAAGTGTGAAGGGTTTGGGCATAGATTCATCTTAACTTCTTTGCCATTATAGCAAGTCATGTAAGATGTGTAGCCCATGTGGTATTTCACATCGCCCTCTACATCTGCATCTTCATAATCCTTTCCTTCAAACTCTGAGAAAATTTCTTTGTAAGTCTTATTAAGAATGTTGGCCAAAACGTTAAGTCTGCCCCTGTGCGCCATTCCAATGACAAACTCCTCAATACCCAAGTTTGAGCCCTCCTCAACAGCCATATCCATGGCTGGAATAAGCGATTCTGCGCCTTCTAGTGAGAAACGTTTCTGACCGGTAAACTTCTTACCTAGAAATTCCTCAAAAACAACTGCCTGACTAAGTTTCCGGAGAACTTGCTTTTTTTCTTCAACCGAAAACTCGGGCTGATTACGGTTCTTCTCTAATTTTTCCTGAAGCCAAGAGACAACCTCTGGTTCACGAATATATCTGTACTCTACACCTATACTTTGGCAATAAGTAGCTTCTAAATGCTCAATGATATTCTTTAGGCTTGACGGCCCAATTCCAATCATTTCGCCAGCGCGGAAAGTCGTATCCAAATCATCTTGGCTTAAATCGAAATTCTCGATTGCCAAGGTTGGAGTATACTTTCTTCTTGCTCGTACAGGATTGGTATCCGTGAACAGGTGACCATTTTTCCGGTAACCGTTAATCAGGTTAATCACATCAAATTCTTTCTTGACGTTTGCAGGTATGCCAAACGATGCATCGTCTTGGTCATAAAGCTGCTCGGCAAAATCGAAACCAGCAAAAAACTGCTGCCAGTCTTCTGCCACCGATTTAGGGTCTGATTTGTAAGATTGGTAAAGATGTTCCACTGTGGAAACATCCATGTTTGAGAGGTATGAGAACTTATCCATTGTGGGAGAACGGTCTCTGTGTTTTTAGGTGTCGGCAAAGATATGATTATCAGTATGCCTTTAAGTCACGAAATAACCTTGACAACGCATTTTTTCGGGTAATTGTTTACCCGAATAAAAAACACAGAATGAATGGTTCTTGTTGTCCATATCGCTCACAACCATTACTTTCGCATCAAATTCTAAGAAGATGAGTCTCGGTATCGTTGTAATTTTCGCTTATATGCTAATGGGGTTTTGGATGTTGGTATTCCTAGGACTTTGGATTCCGTTGATGACAACATTGCTTTTCATGGAACGGTTTAGCCCGGAAATGGGAGAGAAGTTGGCTGCTATGATTGCGCCAAGAGACTAAAAATCTATAAGAACGTTTTTACGTTTTCAGGAGGTCGTCCCAAGACGGCCTTTTTTTGTTTCACGACAATTGGTCGCTCAATCAACTTTGGGTATTTCACCATAGCGGTAATCCATTCATCATCAGAAAGGTTTTTCCCTTTGAAGTTCTCTTTGAAATCAGCTTCACCTCTTCTCAGTAAATCGTAAGGTTTGATTCCGAGCATGGCAACCAATTCTTTCAATTCAGACTCTGACGGAACATCTTTCAAATAATCAATAATCTCGGGTTCAACGCCAGCATCTTTAATAAGCTGAAGCGTTTGTCTTGACTTGCTGCAACGTGGGTTATGGTAGATTTTCATTTAAAAAAAGTAATGAGGAGATTAGGAAATGAAGCTATGAAGGATGTTTTCTATCGATAGATTTGATAAGACCGTTGATTAATGCTGCACATTTTTGTTCTTGTCCGTTCAATATCTCTATTCGATTATCCTTACAGAATTTAAGCAGAACGCATAGGTCTAAAATCGTGTTGACTTCGCTTAGCGAACCTCTCGCAATGTGGAGAAAGTGTCTGAATTCCTTGTCAGTATTTCTACCTACCCCTTCTGCAATATTCAAAGGAATAGAAACCGAAGCTCTTTTGAGTTGTGAGATGACATTGAACTTTTCATCTGATGGCAATTCCGAGGCAAAAATGTAAATGAGTCTCACAAGTTCCATCGCTTCTTGCCATGCAATCAAGTTCTTATGTGGCCAATCTNNTCGTTTCCAAATTGCAGTAAATACCCTTTAATGAACTTATTCAAGTCTCCGTCCATCACTGCCTGAACATTGGAAGTTTCGATACTCGACCGAAGGTCTTTGACCAATTTATACGGATGGAAAACGTAATTGCGAATCTGCGCTCCAAATTCCACCTTCATCTTAGACCCTTCAACCTCAGCACGTGATTCTAACCTCTTTCTCAGTTCAAGGTCATAAAGCTGAGATTTTAGCAATTTCATGGCCGCTTCTCGGTTCGCCAACTGCGATCGGCTTTCCGTATTTCTGATGATGATTCCACTTGGAGCGTGCGTGACACGAACACCCGTCTCCACTTTATTCACGTTTTGTCCACCAGCTCCACCAGATCGGAATGTGTCCCAAGTGATATCGGCTGGGTTGATTTCAATATTGATAGTTTCATCAACCACAGGGTAAACGAAAACCGAAGCAAACGAAGTGTGTCTTCTCGCATTACTATCGAACGGAGAAATACGTACCAACCGATGCACACCGTTTTCCCCTTTCAGATTTCCGTAAGCGTACTCTCCATCTATTTGTAGCGAACAAGATCGGATTCCCGCAATGTCATCTTCCTGAAGATCATTTTCCGTGACCTTGAAACCATTTTTCTCCGCCCACATGATGTACATACGCATCAGCATTCCCGCCCAATCGCAACTTTCCGTACCGCCTGCACCGGAGTTTATTTCTAAAACCGCGCTAAACTCATCGCCCTCATCGCCCAACATGTTCTTGAATTCAAGGTCTTCCAAAAGATCAGTGAATATCACATCCTGCGTATTTACTTCTTCTTCCGATGCTTCGCCTTCTTTGTTGAACTCGTAGAGAACTACCAAATCTTCCAAAGCAGTGGCAGCTTTGGCAAACGCCTTTGTCCAATCCTTTTTGGCATTGGTTTTTTTCATTAACGCCTCGGCTTTTTTGGGGTCATCCCAAAAGCCAGGTGAAAGCGTTGTCTGCGTTTCTTCTTCAATTTCGCGCAATTTGCGGTCAATATCGAGGTAACCCCTAAGGTCGGACAGGCGTGTTTTAAGATTATTGAGTTGATCGCTTGTGATCATGATTGTTCGTGTTTTGGGAAGGTTTTCCCGATGCGCAAATGTAAGATATGTGACCGTGCTGAAAAGTCAGGGTTCGTTCAGGATTTCGCTAATCAGGTTGCCTTCAAATCCACGTTGCGCGGCAAACCGATAAATGGCCGACTTTCTTTTCCACTGGTTTTTCTCCTTCAGAGATGAACGCTTGTGTTCAATGGTTTCGCGCAGTACTTTGAAGTATTCATCCAAGTCAATTTCGGTCATCGCTAGCTGAATACACTTTTTACTCACTTGGTGTTTTTTCAACCCTTGAGTGATTTTCACTTTTCCCCATTTTTTGATGTTGAATTTGCCGCGCGCATAGGTTCTTGCAAACCGTTCTTCATTCAGGAAGTTCTCCTTCATCAACCCAAGAATAATGTCATCTTTCCATTCTGATGGAACTTCCAAATCCCACATTTTCTGACTCACATCCTTGTGACTCCGCTCTTGATAGGCGCAATACTTTCTAAGTTTTTCGAGGGCTTCCTTCGGACCAAAATCCATGGTCGAAAAATAACGATATGCAATCGGACAAACGCATTTAGCTTTGCGCGACTTTTCTATGGAAAACAAACGCGCACTTGCCCTTCTGTTCACGTCACACGTGGTTTCGAGTTTTGCTCAGGGTATCACCATGCTTTCTATCCCGTGGTATTTCGCGTCCATAGTCAACGAATCCGTAGTCTTCGGTCAGGTGTTGGCCATCGCCACTTTCATTAGCATTTTTTGGAGCCTGTTTGCTGGCACCTTAATAGACCGATATCCGCGCAAGAACATCTTTCTGATTGCTTCCGTAGTTGGTTTTGTAGTCCTTGGTTGTGCTGGATTATACGGAGAAATAAACCAGGAAGCGCCAATCTGGTTGGTGGCAGCCATCTTCGTTTTTACATTTTTCGGGTTCAATATTCATTATCCAAATCTTTATGCATTCTCACAGCAATTGGCTGCAAGGGGTGATTATGGTCGTGTAAATTCAATGATTGAAGTACTTGGACAGAGTACGAATGTTTTGTCGGGTGCTTTTGGGGCAATTCTATTATCGGGGACAACTGCTGGTGCAATCAACTTATTAGGAATTCAGATTTCGTTTCCTTTTGCGATTGAGCAATGGACGATTTGGGAAATCTTTCTGTTGGATGCGAGCACCTACGCTTTAGCCGCTTGCATCATTCCGTTCATTAAGTATGTAGATCACAACCCATTGCCAATTGATATGGAACGGATATCGGAACGTTTTAAAAAGGGTTGGCGTTTTTTAATGTTGAACAAAGAACTGCTTGTATTTGGATTGGCTTCCTATTCCATCTTTGTTGTGTTGCTGGTTGAAGTTCAGTTTCTGCTCCCCATTTTCGTGGATAATCAACTCGAAGCAGGTGCAGACGTATATGCAAGCAGCGAGATTTATTTCGCCTTAGGAAGCTTATTTGCTGGTTTCCTAATCATGAAACTCAC
>DMRV01000384.1 GCA_003456455.1 Flavobacteriales bacterium | reverse complement strand
GGTGTGTTGGACGGAAGTTTCCTAACACGCGATAACGTGTTGAACAACATTCCTTTCCTCTTATTCCTGTTCGGAATCGGAATCTTCTATATCGGGAACAGCCATTACGGAGAGGGAACCGTGATTGGAATGGAACGATTGAATCGCGAGATAAAGGAACTGCGATCAGAGTTCATCTCAACGCGCTCGGAATTAATGTTTGTGAGCAAGCAGAGCGAAGTAGCTAAATCGGTTGCTGATATGGGAATCTACGAAAGCGTAGTTCCGCCAAAGAAAATTGTGATAACCGCTGACGAGAAACCAGAGAATTGAATCACGAAAAGGAAATAAAAAACCGTGTTTATCTATCCTATGGATTGATGTGCTTGTTCGCGCTTGGGATTGTGGCGCGTGTTGCTCAGATCCAATTCATTGAAGGTGAAAAGTGGAAAGGAAAAGCTGAGTCTCAGACAACAGCTTTCCGAACCATTGAGGCTACACGTGGAAATATTTTCTCCACTGACGGGAGTCTTCTAGCTACTTCTGAACCGATTTATGAAATCCGTTGGGACGCGAATATTCCGGCACTGACAGACGAGTATTTCAATGAACATATCGACAAGCTTTCGCATCAGCTTTCAGGGCTTTTCAGAGATAAGTCAGCACAAACCTATAAGCGGGAACTGACAAAAGCACGACTCAATAAAAGTCAGTATTACCTTATTAAAAGGAAAGTTGGACATAAGGAATTGAAAGCCTTGCGCAGCTTTGAGATTTTCAAATTGGGTAAGCACAAAGGTGGATTCATTCACAACCAACGAAACAAGCGTGCAAAGCCATTCAAACAATTAGCAGCTCGTACAATTGGTTACGACAGACCAGGCTACAGCGTTGGTTTGGAAGGTGCTTATTCCGAAGAATTAGCAGGAATTGGTGGTCAGCGATTGATGCGAAAAATTGCTGGCGGAAACTGGAAGCCACTAAGTGATGAGAACGAAATAGAACCTGAAGACGGCTCGGATCTCATCACGACTATCGACATCAACATTCAAGATGTTGCCGAGAATGCACTTCAATTACAACTAGAGAAGCACAGGGCACACCATGGTTGCGCCATTCTAATGGAAGTGCAAACGGGGGAAATCAAAGCCATTGCAAACCTAACCGTGCAGGAAAACAGAAGCTACGCTGAAACGTACAACTACGCCATCGGTTCAGCTACGGAGCCAGGCTCAACATTCAAGTTGGCTAGTCTAATTTGTCTATTGGAAGATGGCCATGTTGATATCACCGACACGGTGGATATCGAAGGTGGGATAAAGAAGTATTACACCGAAACGATGAAAGACTCCAAAACGGGAGTTTACAACAAGATTACCGTTGCCAAAGCATTCGAGCTTTCATCCAACGTTGGCATTTCCAAGTTGGTGAATCAATATTATCAGAAAGACCCAGAGCAAATGACGGATCGTTTAGTTGCAATGGGACTAAACGAACCGCTTGGGTTAGAGATTAAAGGCGAGGGGAAACCACGTATTCCATCACCAAAGGACAAAAGTTGGTCTGGAATTTCTCTTCCGTGGATGAGTATTGGTTATGAAGTTCTTCAAACACCATTGCAAATTCTTTCGCTTTACAACGCGGTAGCAAATGATGGCGAAATGGTTCGTCCAAAACTTGTTCGAGCAATCAAAAAGCATGGTAAAATTGTGCGCGAGTTTCCAACTGAGGTACTGAACAAGCAAATCTGTTCGCAAAAAACAATAGACAAAGTAAAAGCGCTACTAGAGGGCGTTGTGGAGCACGGAACCGCCAGCAACTTGAAACACGCCAACTACAAAATCGCTGGAAAGACGGGAACCGCTCAGATTTCTAAAGACGGAAATTATCAGCGCGACAAAACATACCAAGCTTCGTTTGTGGGGTATTTCCCAGCAGACAAGCCGCGCTATACATGCATTGTAGTTATTGATTCGCCCACCAGTTCTGTCTATTACGGAAACTTAGTTGCAGGACCAATTTTCAAAGAGATTTCGGATAAAGTGTATTCCACGCAGGTGAAGATGCTGGAGGAAGTGGAGACAGACCCGCAATTAGTCGACCATCTTATTCCTTTCTCAAAAGTGAGTGAGAAACAGGACCTCGTAAACGCGTTCGAAAAACTTGAGATTAAAGCAGACATCAAAGATCCTGATGCAAAATGGGCCATCGCCTCTGCCGATTCAAACTTGGTTCATGTAACCGAACGTGAAGTGATTGAAAATCTAGTGCCAAGAGTGGTTGGAATGGGTGCCATGGATGCGCTTTTCCTTCTAGAAAATGCTGGAATGAAAGTAAATATGATTGGTTCTGGTGTAGTGCGTCAGCAATCAATCTTACCAGGAACACGTGCTACATCTGGTCGTGAAATAATCATTCGTCTGTCATGAAATTACTGAAAGACATATTATACCGAGCGGGAATTGAAGAAGTGGTCGGCTCTACCAATGTGGCGATTGAGAATGTCTGTATCGACTCGCGAGAAGCAAAGAAGTTTTCCCTTTTCGTAGCAGTAAACGGCAACTTAAGCAATGGCCACGATTTCATTGACCAAGCGATACAGCAAGGTTCTCTGGCAATCGTTTGCGAAGTGTTTCCAACCGTACTTCACAAAGAAGTAAACTATATCCAGGTAAAAAACAGCCGATTAGCTGCTGGAATGATTGCTTCGAATTTCTACGAAAATCCATCCGAAAATCTAAAACTGGTTGGCGTAACTGGCACTAACGGCAAGACAACAACCGCAACATTATTATATGAACTTTTTGTAACACTTGGCTATAAAGTCGGACTTATCTCAACGGTAAGAAACCTAATTAATGGCGTTGAAGTGGTGGCAACGCACACCACGCCTGACCCAATAAACCTTAATAAGTTATTGTCCGAAATGGTTGATGCAGGTTGCGAATTCTGCTTCATGGAAGTGAGTTCACATGCATTACATCAGCACCGTGTGGCTGGATTAGATTTCGCTGGAGCAATTTTCACAAACATTACCCACGACCATCTAGACTATCACGAAACATTCAGCAACTACATCGCTGCCAAAAAGATGTTGTTTGATGGTCTTTCATCCAACGCATTTGCACTTGTAAACGTAGATGATAAGAATGGCGAGGTGATGGTGCAAAACACCAAAGCCAAGGTCATTTCTTACGGATTGAAATCAATGGCTGACCGTAAAGCCAAGATTCTTGAGAACAACCTCACAGGTTTGATTCTGAACATTGACGGACAAGAAGTGATTACCCGATTGATTGGTTCGTTCAACGCCTACAACATCTTAAGTGTGTATGGAGCAGCCATCGAATTGAAGGAAGAAAAACTACAGATTCTGACTACCCTCAGCAATCTTCATTCACCTGAAGGACGTTTTGAATTCTTCAAAACCCCGAATAACATTCTCGGAATTGTGGATTACGCACATACGCCTGATGCGTTGGAGAATATCTTGTCTACCATTCGAGAACTAAGAACGGGCAACGAAAAAGTATTGACGATTGTAGGCTGTGGAGGCGATCGAGACAAAACGAAGCGGCCAGAAATGGCACGCATTGCCGCTGAAAACAGCGATAAGCTGATTCTTACTTCAGACAATCCGAGAAGCGAAGAACCAGAACAGATTATCGAAGACATGAAAAAAGGTCTTGACCCTGTGACAGTGAGAAAGGCCGTAACAATTATTGACCGAGCCGAAGCCATTCGCACCGGGTGCATGCTAGCTCAGCCAGGCGACATCATTCTTGTAGCTGGTAAAGGCCATGAGAAATACCAAGACATCAAAGGAGTGAAAACACCTTTTGACGACATGGAAATATTGACAACTAACCTCAAAGAGATTAACTGATGCTATATCATCTGTTCGAATTTCTTCAAACCAATTATGACCTGCCAGGGGCGGGTTTATTCCAGTACATCTCGTTCCGAGCGGCTGCCAGCATCATCACTTCGCTGATTTGCTCGATGGTTATTGGTAAGAAGGTGATTGAGTACTTACAACTGAAGCAAGTGGGCGAAATTGTTCGTGACCTAGACTTAGCAGGACAAATTCAGAAGCAAGGAACGCCAACAATGGGCGGCATTATTATCCTGTCTTCAATCCTCATTCCAACAATTCTTTTCGCGCAGTTAGATAACGTTTACGTGATTCTGATGATTGTTTCTACCGTTTGGCTCGGAACAATTGGTTTTATCGATGATTACATCAAGGTTTTCAAAAAAGACAAAGAAGGTCTTGCTGGAAAATTCAAGATTTTAGGACAAGTGGGCATCAGTCTAATTGTAGCCTGCACACTCTATTTTAACGATAGCGTAGCCGTAAAAGACCGGTTAGCTCAAGGTGGTGAAAGCATTGAAACTGTAGTTGACGGAAAGACTGTTAAAGCTGAAACGCTGCCTATATACGGAGAAGCAGAGCACTCACTTGTTACCACAATTCCGTTCGTAAAAGACAATGAGTTTGATTACAGCTCGCTGCTTTTCTTCCTTGGAGATAAAGCCAAATATTGGGGCTGGTTAGTATTCATTCCAATTGTCATTTTCATCGTAACTGCCGTTTCAAACGGAGCAAATCTAACCGATGGGTTGGATGGTCTTGCAACGGGAACTTCGGCAATAATTGGTGTGACGCTAGCGGTTTTCGCCTACGTTTCGGGTAACATCATTTTTGCCGATTACCTGAATATAATGTACATCCCAGGTTCGGGCGAGTTGGTGGTTTTCATATCTGCGTTTATTGGTGCTTGCATTGGGTTTCTGTGGTACAACCAGTATCCAGCCCAGGTTTTTATGGGCGATACTGGTAGTCTCGCTTTGGGCGGAATCATCGCGGTTTTTGCGCTAGCTATTAGAAAGGAACTACTGATTCCAATCCTTTGTGGCGTATTCCTGATGGAAAACCTATCTGTAGTAATGCAGGTGAGTTACTTCAAATACACCAAGAAGAAATTTGGTGAGGGCAGAAGAATCTTTCTGATGTCTCCACTTCATCA
>DMRV01000402.1:1662-12941 GCA_003456455.1 Flavobacteriales bacterium | reverse complement strand
GCAGGTGAGGATTACCAAAGCATTATAAACGTTCCTTTTAAAATGATTGAAATGCAGGAGTAAATTCTGCTAAAACGTATATTCAGAAACGCTCTCGGTGCAATTGCACCGAGAGCGTTTTATTTTAAGCGAAAACGAACCAAAGAAGTCTGAATCCGAAACCAATCATTAGCACACCTATAAACTGGTAGGCTCTTAATAGAAACTTAGGTTCAATTAGCTTCTTTATTCTGTGAGCAAATAGAACCTTCGTACTGTCGGTAATTAAAATAGCAAGTAATGCTGCGCCAAGGAAAATCCAAAGTTCTTGTCCAGAACCGTGTTTACCTTGAGCCAAACCAATTACACTAATCCAAACAAGAAATACAAAAGGATTAACAAAATTAACAAGGAAGCCTTTAACGAAATACGCGGTGTAGTGACCAGCCTTTAGCTGTAAATCTGCATCTACATTCACATTTGGCTTAAGCATATACTTTAAACCAATTGCGAAAAGCATCACGCTCCCTCCTACTGCCAACCAAAACTGATTATCGGGGTTCTTGAAAAACGGAATAGCCCCAAACGAACAAAGACCAACGGCTACAACATCACTCATGAAGATACCAAGGGCAACCATCATCCCTGCCCAAAAACCATAACTAAGGGCACTCTTGAGAAGCGTAAAGAAAACTGGACCGATGAAAATCACCATTCCCAGACCGACCAGAAAGCCTTCAACAAAAGCCATGCGGCTAAATTACTGTTTAGGTGCTTCCTTAAAAGGGCGTCTTTGCGTCCATTCTTTCGGACGTATGTTTTGAATAAACCGTTTCACGATGGAATTAGTAATTCCGTTGAGGTGTTTTACCATCAGTTGGTATTCCTGTGGTTCTGCTCCCATGGTACTCTTAATTTCCATAGCAGTTCGTGCCAAGTCTATGCTCTTTGCTCCATCCCTAATAGAATCATCAAGTAAACCGTAAAGTATGTTCTGATAAAGCGCACAATCTCTATTGTAATCGTAATTGAGACCAACAAAGCTGGCGTAGTTATGATCTATTCCTTTTACGTAAGAATAGAATCCGATTAGTTCTGCTCCATCAAAATAGCCCTTGAGTATGAAGTGATCTTCTAGTGCAGCTTTTAAATCAATAAAATAACGAGGATGAATACTCACCATGTGAAAATCTGCACCAGCCTCTACATTTTTAAAGAGTTGCATGATGGTATCGTTCAGTTCCTGAATTTCAATCGCATTCAGTTCCCGAAGCTGTAAATGCTCTGCTTGCTTCACTGCTTTCTTAGAGCGCACTCGGTACTTAGAACTGAAGTCCCCCATGGCATCATCAAAACTGTTCCACTCTGGCCGAATTTGAGAAATCATATTAGGCTGAACAGTAAAAGATGCGAAGTCGTCATCAATTAGCTTAATCTGTTCATCCAAATCTTTGGTAATGTCTTTAATAAGAACGCACCGAATCTTTTTTCCTGATTTGTTGGAATCAACAATTTTTCGCCAAGCTGAATCAACAAGAAATGCCTGTTGCTCTAACGTAATCGATTCAGTAAAGAATCCGCCATGTTCTCCAGATTGCAACAGATTACCTTGAACAAGTAGTCGTGCTTTTACACTCTCGAGACTTGAAGAGATAACCCCTTTCGCCTTGCTAAAAAATGATTGGGTATCACCGACTTTATCGGTATCAACATTCTTATCAACATTGGCGATATGTACGTCAGTTTCTTGATAGTATAGAATTGAGACTGGCTCTTCCTGTTTGTATGCAACTACGTAATGAAAAAACATTCCCTTGTACGGATGCTGCTCTAACGCTGCTAAATAAGGGGCGGATAGAAGATAATTTCCGCTTTCCAAAACCAGCTTATTCCAATGCGAAGTAGGAATATCAAATGCTGATGTAAAATGCGCTAGGGAGAAGTCATCTTCATTCACATTTCCATCGCATTGCTTTCGCAATCCGCCAATTTTGTCGCGAATAAAGTCTAATGAAATAGCCAACTGATTGTATAATATTTGAGTAACTCTAATTCAATTACAAGTTTTTCTACAGTTGTAAAGTCACAAAGTTGCATAACGTGGGCAAAGGAAAGAAACTCGATGAAAATCAGATACTATCGTCATCATAACGTTATCAAAATGTCGCATCAATCTCGATTTCGTCTAATTGCTATCTGTAAATTTGTAGTTGTGCGAAACCTTTTTTTCCTTTTGCTTTTTTCGGTTTTATCTTCTGCAGGCTTTGCTCAGGATGAAGATTACTATAAAGAAGAGGTAGAGCGTGTTCCCATTACCGCAACTGATTTGGATAATCTTTATCGTTGGGGACCAAAGTTTGGAATTGAAGCATTTGGCTCTCTAGGTTACTCTCACTTTTACACACCATCAACAATTTCCGGAGCTTTTGACAAAGCTACTGGTGGATTAGGTTATGATGCTGGAATTGGTGGTAGAATCCGAATTTATCACAAGTTGGCGATGGCTTTCGGATTTCAGTTTTCTGGCCGTGGCTACACCACAGCTTTTCCAGCATTTGCTGAGATTGATACAGGCTTAGCCCCTCCTGATGGTTGGGGCACGGGAATAGCGACTTTAGAGATAGACGTTGAAGAAAAAGCCAGAATTACTTATTTGGGTTTTTACATTAAACCAGTAATTGAAATTAGTCGTAAGTTTCATTTGGCTGTTTTGTTTCGTCCCAGTTGGCAACTTAGCTACAAAGGCGAATCGAGACAGACTATAGTTAGCGGCCCACCTTCCTTTGTTGGGTCTACAGGAATATTACAGGATGAATCTTCCTTAGAACTAATAGAAGAACAATTTGAATTAGGATTGGAATTTGCCTATAAATGGGCTATCGCCCCCCAGCTGATTCTCAAACCAAATATTGGAATCAATTTCGCAACTAGTGGTATTTTCCGAACGGGTGCCGAAATTCCAACTCCATTTGGAGGGTGGGAACAAAACCCTTCCTTTATGACCCTGCGTGTTGGTGTTATTTTTGAAACAGGACTGTGGTTAGACGAGCCGAAAAGGTGAACAAGTTAGACACTTGAACACCTCTTCGCTATGATAATAAACGCTGACCTGGAGTTAATCAAGCGTCTGTTCCGATATATGCAGAAAGAATATCTGTGGTTGTAATCAGTCCGCGTAATGAACCTCCGTCCACCACCGGCACACAACCAACTTTATACTTCCGCATAATTCGCGCAGCCTCTTTCAAGTCTACTCCCGTCTCAACAGTCCTCAAATCTTTACTCATAGACTCCTCCACTGTTGTAGATTCTAAAATGAGGTCATTCACCTCAAAATCTGCTTCAGCAATATGTGCTCCATAAGTTACTCGCATAAGGTCTGTGTGCGTAATCATTCCGATTAATCCTTAAAGCCCCATAACAGGTAAATGACGAAATCCTTCAGTTTCGAAAATTTCGCGTACATCGCTTAAACTTTGATCTGCTGTAACAGTTCTCGTATGAACCGTCATAATATCTTCAACTAGCATAATTATTGTGTTTTAATTGATGCCAAGTTGCAACAGACTGTTCGGTGCTAAAGTGATACTAGTCAGTAATACAATTGAACATTCTCAATGAAAACTGTTTTGCATTGTGTCCAATACGTGTTTGTACCATCAATAGAAACATTACATAAAATCAGCCTTGCGTTTTATTAATGGTCTCACGAATTCCATTGGGCAATAATTTGCAGTTGATGGCCTTTTTAATCAGCTCATCTGCACCATTTTTCTTGAAGTACATTAAAAAGTAAACTTGGGCTATGGTAGGCGAAGCTGATTCTTCACGGATAAGGTTAAGCTCATCTCCTTTCTGTACTTCCCCGGGTTTTATAACTCTAAAATAAACTCCTGGATAAGTAGAGTTGATGAATTTCTTTAAAACGGTTTGCGTACCGAAACGAACTCCCAGTTTAAAACATGGTTGCCGTGGTTGACAAACTTGTATTTGCGCTTCTCCAACTTGGTAAACGCTTCCGATGCGCATTTCAGATTCATCCAAACCTTCGATGGTTAGATTCTCACCGAACATTCCTAAACTCCAGTCGGAATCTGGAAATTGCTCTTTCCAGAACGAGTAGTAATCCTCGCTGTAAGCGTAAACAGCCTTATCAACTCCACCATGATGCTTCCTATCAACCACAGCATCATCTACTACATCTTCCTTACCTAGGAAAATCGGACTATCAACAGGATATTTGAAAATACCCGTTTTCACTTGCTTTCCGCGCCATGCTACCGACCTCGCTTCGCCCCTATTTACTGATATTACTTTCATTTCGATTTCGATAAATGTAGCGAAGAGCCTTAGTAATAAGTATCACTTCTTTAAAACAGACAAAACATCAAATAACATTGAGACCGTGTAATAAGAAATACTCTGCAATGATTAAGCTTCCGTTTTAGAAAGTTTAATCAGTTTCTGAAGGAAGAAGTTGGTGGGAAACGTTATTCGATTACCCTCTTCGTTTTCAATAATTAAGAAAAAGATGCCAATATCAATCACCCTTCCTTCAATATTGAAATCCTTTTCAACAATAACGATGGAATCCCCAATTCTAACAGGGTGATTAAAGAAAATAACCAAAGATGCGGTTATGTTGGACAGAATAGACCACTGTGCCAGAAAAGCAACACCAACTACGGTCAACAAGGATGTTACGAAATATGCTAGTTCGTTTTGATCAACACCCCAAATGAATAGCATGAAACTAGCAAAGAGCAAGAAAAATATAATATTGAATATCTTCAAAGTCACCTTAATCCTTAGCAGAGGATACTCGTACTTTTTTGCGGCCGCATCCACAACACGTTTTACAATACTTCGAGAAACTATATAGCCAAATATGACTATTGCTGATTCAATCAATTGTACTTGATACTCTTCCATGAAATTTTTACTCTAAGGTTTGTAAATACCTGATAGCTTGCAGATACAAATTATGAAGATTAAAGTTTAGCTAAACCATAACTCAACTCATTATGTGGAAACCATTTCTCATTTTCTTAATTCTAAATTTCGGAGCATTAGGTCTCGGTGGCTTTCTAATGGGAGGCGAAGTTACAGGCGAATGGTATCAGAATGTGAATAAAGCTCCATGGACACCGCCAGGATGGGTGTTTGGCGCAGCTTGGACCACCATTATGCTGTGCTTTTCGTTTTACATGGCTTCAGCTTGGGGTGCAATTGAGAATAAAAACTTTCTGATTGGATTATTCGCTTTCCAATGGATTTTAAACGTGGCTTGGAATCCAGTTTTCTTCAAGTTCCATCAAGTAGGGTTCGGGTTATTGCTGATAACAGCACTCACAGTTTTGGTCGGATACTTTCTAATTGGACTATGGCCACAGATGAAAATGAAATCGATTTTAGTGCTGCCCTACTTCGTTTGGCTTTTGATAGCAACCTCGTTAAACGCTTACATATTGGTTAAGAACTAACCGTTTCCTCTTCGTTTTTCTCACCTAAGAATTTGTTGAAATCTAGATTCCTGAGACTAGGAATCAAAGCACCTGTTCCAACAACAGTTGTAAGAGTAATCACACCTCCGATTACTACCGCGTTCACCGTTCCGAACAAACGTGCAGTGAGACCACTTTCGAACGCTCCAAGTTCATTACTGGATCCCACAAACATAGAATTGACCGAAGAAACTCTTCCTCTCATGTGGTCAGGCGTGTATAATTGAAGGATCGTTTGCCGCACCACCACACTAATTCCATCAGTTACACCGCTTAAGAAAAGCGCAACCAGCGAAATCCAATAAATCTCTGAAAGACCGAAAACAATGATGCATAAACCGAATCCAAATATGGATGCCAACAGTTTCTTGCCAGCATTCTTATTCAGCGGGAAGTAAGCCACAAACATCATGATGAGGAACGAACCAACCGCTGGCGCTGCGCGCAGAAAACCAAATCCGACCGAACCGACCTTGAGAATATCGGTTGCATAAACAGGAAGCAACGCCACTGCGCCCCCAAAAAGCACAGCGAACATATCTAGCGAAATAGCTCCAAGAATTTCCTTCGTTTTGAACACGAAGCGAATTCCTTCCTTTAAACTTTGCCCGATTGGTTCGCCTTTGTTTTTATTACGAATCTCTTGTGGAGGAATTCGGAAAAGTAAGAGCAACGCGATTGCAGCTACTGCAACAATCAAAAGCATGGACCAATGCACTCCAATAAATCCAATGGTTAATCCGCCAATGGCTGGACCTGCCACTGCGCCAGATTGCCACGCCACACTGCTCCAAGTTGCTCCATTCGGATAGCTTTCCTTCGGTATTACCAAGGAGAAAAGCGAAAACACAGTTGGACCAATAAATGCCCGAACAATGCCACCAAGAAAGACCAGTCCGTAAATCGCATAAATCAAGTTATCGGTACTCAAATCACTGGTAAATCGCGGCCACGTGACTAAAAATAATCCAGCACTAATTGTAAGAAACCCGAGAATACATTTCACTAATAGGTTCCGTTTTTCAGACTGATCAACGATGTGACCAGCGAACAAAGCCAGCGACATTGCAGGTACTACTTCCATCAATCCAATGAGCCCGAGCGATAAAGGGTCTTTGGTCAATCGGTAAACCTCCCACTCTACTACAACGAACTGCATGGCCCATGCAAACACCAATCCAAATCTCAGCGCAAAGAATATCCTAAACTGTGGAATTCGCAACGCTTCATACGGGTCTTTTGTGCTCATTTTGTGGGCGCGAATGTAACGAAGTTGCACCCGACAATTCATTAGATTCGGAGTTAATCAATGTTTTAACATCTTTTTTAGTTGCACGTACAACTTTAATCCATACGTTTGCAAACGAAATGAGAAAAGGAGTATTTCCGGGAATGGAACATTTGATGATGCCGTGGATTGGTAAGACCATGAAACACATTGATCATTTCATTGCCACCAAAATGGCCGAGCATGGGATAAATCTCACACGCCAACAAGTTATTTTGATGAAAATACTGTTCCATGATGGCCCACTTCCGCAAAACAACTTGGCATTTGTTACAGACCGCGACAAGACAAGCTTAACGCGCCTTTTAAGCACAATGGAGAAGAAAAATCTCGTTGCACGTATTACTTCTACAGAAGATAAACGTGTAAATGTGGTACATCTAACTAAGAATGGCGAAAAGGTTCTGAACGAAACCGCTCCCATTCTGTTAGAAGTGATTATGCACATGCAAGAAGGTATTGACGAAGATGACCAGAAAACGGTAATCAGCGTGATGCAGAAAATTCAAGAGAATATAAATAAACACATAGATAGTTGCAGTAGCAACAAATAGAATAATGGTAAGAAAAATCATCATTGTAGTTGTAAGTATCGCCATTCTGGCAGGAGGCGTTTTCCTCAAAAAAACACTTGAAGACAGCAAAAAGCCACCCGTTAAAAAGATAGAGAAGCAGATTACTACTGTTTTTGTGGATACGGTGAAGAATGCCACGCTACCTGTTTTAATGGAAGTGACGGGTACTATTGAAGCTAAGAATCGCGTAGAACTTTTTGCAGAAGTGCAAGGCGTAATGACCTCATCTTCAGGCTCATTCAAGGCTGGTGAGCGTTACAGCAACGGCAGCTCGCTCGTTTCTATCAACTCTGATGTTTACCGCGCTGGATTGATGGCCCAGAAAAGCACCTTGCAGAATTTGGTAACTGCTGCACTTGCTGACATCCGATTGGACTATCCTGCATCTTTCGATCGTTGGAGCGGGTTTCTTTCTGCGCTAGATGTAAACAAACCATTGCCAGAACTGCCTCAGCACGCATCCGACAAAGAGAAAATGTTCATCACGGGTAGAAACATCTACTCTACCTACTACAACATCCGAAATATGGAGCTAACACTTTCAAAGTATAACCTTTCAGCTCCGTTTGATGGCATTTTAACCGAAGCGTTAGTGACCACTGGAACACTTGTTCGTCCAGGACAAAAACTCGGAACATTTATTCAACCTACCATTTTCGAAATGGAAGCGCCTGTTAGTTCATCGATGATTGAATACTTGCAGGTTGGTCAAGAAGTTGATGTGATGAGCACAAACAGAAAAGGCACAAGCTGGAAAGGAACTATTTCACGTATCAACAGCATTGTAAATACTACTACACAAACAGTAAGCGTATACATACAACTCACTGGAAAAGACATAGATGAAGGAATGTACGCTACCGCACGTATTTCAGCGACAAGTGCTGACGATGCCTTTGAGATTGATAGAAGCGTTCTGTTTGACAAGAATCAGGTCTACGTAGCTAAAGACTCTGTGCTTGTACAAAAGGCAATTGAACCTGTTTACTTCAACGAGAAAACGGTGATTGTTCAAGGACTTGAAAACGGAGAGCAAGTGCTTTCTAAGATGCCTCCTGGGTCTTATCCAGGAATGAAGATTTCTATCTACGAGGAAAAATAACGAGGCGAAATCCTTTCAAATCGAACCTCAAACTTTTAGCAAACTATGAAGTCTATCATATCTCATTTTATAAAATTCCCAGTTGCGGTAAACGTGGCCATCATTGCCTTTTTAGTGCTTGGTGCTGTGGGAATGACCTCGCTTAAATCCAGCTTTTTCCCGTTACAAGATTCGAAGATTGTGACGGTACAAATTGCTTTTCCAGGAGCTTCTCCAGCAGAAATGGAAGAAGGTGTTGTGCTCAAAATTGAAGACAACTTACGCGGGTTGGTTGGCGTTGACCGCTTTACTTCTGCCTCTTCCGAAAACACGGCTCTTATCACAATTGAAGCTGAAAAAGGCTACGACATTAACGTGCTTTTAGCCGATGTAAAGAATGCGGTAGATAAAGTACCATCGTTTCCCGCTGAAATGGAGCCGCCCGTGGTTGCCAAGAAGGAAAACCTGAATACGGCTATTGAATTTGAAGTGAATGGAGAGAACATTTCACTACAAACGCTCAAGGCTATTGGCCGAGAAGTGGAAAACGATTTACGCGGCATCGATGGAGTTTCTCAAGTAACGATTACAGGTTTCCCTGAAGAGGAAATCACAGTTTCTCTGAATGAAGAAAAGATGCGCGCTTACAACCTCACATTTCGTGATGTTGCTAACGTAGTTGCAAGTGAGAACATTCTAATAACTGGAGGTTCGATAAAAACAGAAGCAGAAGATTACCTCATTCGTGTAAACAATCGTTCGTACCACGGAAACGAACTCGACAACATCATTCTTAAAACCAATGGCGATGGTGGAACGGTGAAATTGAAAGACGTTGCAGTTGTGGAAGATGTTTGGTCAGAAACACCAGACAGGTCTTTCTACAACGGACAATCATCTGTTTCGGTAAACGTAAGTACAACAAATAGCGAAGATCTTGTAGAAGCGTCTAAAAAAGTGACCAGTTACACGGAAGAGTTCAATGAAACGCACGATAACGTTCAGCTTAGCATTACCAACGACCGTTCTCAGGTTATTGTAGAGCGTACTGAGTTGTTGTTAGTCAACGGATTACAGGGTATCGCGCTAGTGCTGTTTTTCTTGTCGCTTTTCTTGCGTCCGAGATTGGCTGCTTGGGTAGCGTTTGGTATTCCTATTTCGTTTATGGGAATGTTTATGGCGGCTTCGTATTTCGATATCACCATCAATGTTCTTTCCCTCTTCGGAATGATTATCGTAATCGGGATTTTGGTGGATGATGGTATCGTAATTGCCGAAAACATTTTCCATCATCACGAGAAAGGAAAAGGTAGAATACAAGCAGCTATCGATGGGACGATGGAAGTACTTCCTGCTATCACTTCTGCCATCATCACCACTATTGTTGCCTTCTCAACATTTTTCTTTTTGGACGGCCGAATTGGCGAATTCTTCAGCGAAGTATCGCTGGTAGTTATCCTCACCTTGGGCTTCTCACTTATTGAAGCATTGGTTATTCTTCCTGCACACGTTGCGCACTCTAAAGCATTATCAGACAACCAGAAAACGTACTGGTTTAATGCGTGGGCAAATAAAGCGATGGACTTTATGAGTAATAGGCTTTACACGCCTACCCTACACTTCTTTATGCGTTACAAAATTTTGGGCTTTTCTATTATGATTTCCTTGTTTATGATAACGCTCGGTGCTATTGGCGGAGGAATCATCAAAACAACCTTTTTTCCTGTTATCGCTTCAGATCAGGTGACTATTACACTAAAAATGCCGCAGGGCGTAAACCCAGAAATTACCGACCAGATTGTTTCTGAGATTGAGGCTGCGGCTTGGGAAGTGAACGAAGAATATTCTGAAAAACAAACGGGCGATGCTGATGTATTCTTAAACATTATCAAGCGTATTGGTCCAGGAACAGCAAATGCTTCTTTGAAAGTGAATCTACTTCCTGGTGAGGAACGTGATTTTTCCGCAGGCGAAATTGCCGATGCCATTGCCGAAAGAGCAAAAGATTATCCGCAGGCAGAAAGTGTGGTGTTCGATTCAGGTTCCAATTTTGGGGGGAAACCAGTTTCTGTTTCTCTTATGGGTTACAACATTAAAGAGTTGAAAGCAGCCAAACTCGAAATGAAAGCCAAGCTAAAGGAGAACACGCTCTTACGTGACATTAGCGATAACGATCCTGCCGGCATAAAGGAAATTAAAGTGAAGTTGAAAGACAAAGCGTATATGCTCGGTTTTACGTTGAATGATGTGATTGGGCAAGTGCGTGCTGGTTTCAACGGGTTGCAAGTACAGCGTTTTCAGCGTGGACAAGATGAAATCATTGTTTGGGTACGATACGAACGCGACAACCGCTCTTCCATTCAAGATTTTGAAAATATGCGCATCGTTTCCCCAACGGGAAATCGTGTACCGCTAAGCGAGATTGCCGAATACAGCATCGATCGTGGCGAAATCAGCATCAATCACCTAGACGGTAAACGAGAAATTAAAGTAGAAGCTGACCTAAAGAATCCGAAGGAAAGCGCCAGCGATATCCTTACTGATATTCAGGAGAACATTATGCCAGATATTCGATCTAAATACCCTACTGTTTCAGCTCTATACGAAGGTCAAAATCGTGAAGCTGGAAAGGTGATAGGCTCTGCAAAAAAAGTGTTCCCAATCATCATTTTCCTCATTTACATCATCATTGCTTTCACGTTCCGGTCGTATATGCAACCGCTGTTATTGCTCTTCATGATTCCATTCGCATTAATCGGTGTTTCTTGGGGACACTGGATTCATGGTTTCTCCGTAAACGTGCTTTCCTTTTTAGGTATAATCGCACTAATTGGAATTGTGGTGAATGACGG
>DMRV01000402.1:0-1638 GCA_003456455.1 Flavobacteriales bacterium | reverse complement strand
GGAAAATCACGTTTCCGAGCCATTTTTCTTACGTCCATTACAACTGTCGCAGGTCTATCTCCGCTCATTATGGAGAAAAGCCGTCAGGCTCAATTCCTCATTCCCATGGCTATTTCTGTAGCCTACGGAATTGCCATTGCTACTGTTTTAACCTTAATTATGCTTCCAATGCTGTTATCTCTCGGAAACACTTTAAAAGTGTACACGCAATGGTTGTGGGAAGGTAAAAAACCAACTAAGGAATCGGTAGAGCCTGCTGTAGAAGAAATGTTAACGGAAAGCGGTGAAGAATAAGGATATGATTATGAACGCACACACTACGAATAGATCTAGCCTTAAACGTTTCTTCTTCCAAGCTATTCTTGGCGTGATTCTATTGCTTCCGAGTACGATTTCGGCTCAAGAAATGCTATCGCGAGATGAAGCAATGAAACTAGCGCTCGAATACAATTACGATATTCAGGTGGCGCAAAAGAGCATTGAGTCTGCAAAGAACAACGCAAGCATTTACAACAGCGGTTATTTACCAACTGCTACTGCAGCAGGTAACGGACAGATTACGTACAATGCGGGAGAGAACCAGACGGTGCAGGGTGATTTTTCGTTTGATCCTGCTGAAGCGTACAACTACAGTGCTTCTGTTGGTTTAAATTATGTGATTTTCAACGGACTAGGTAGAATGTACAACTACAAGCAGTTGAAGGAGCAGCACAACCTAACCGAATTACAAGCAAAGCAAATTATCGAAAACACGATGCTTCAGTTATCGAATGCTTATTTCGAAATTGCACGATTGGCTGAGAACATCTCCATTCTTCAAACTGCCTTAGATATATCTAAAACACGTCAAACACGAGCCGAGTATAGTTACGAGTATGGTCAAGGAACGCAACTTAATATCCTGAACGCTGAGGTGGATGTGAACAACGACAGCATCAATCTTCTCAACACCAAGCAACAGTTAGAAAACGCCAAGCGCAACCTCAATCTAATTACGGGAAGATCACTTGACACTGATTTTACGATAGACACAAACGTTGTATTTACAATGGCTTTTGACGCTGATGAGCTAACAGCCAAAGCATTAGAACGCAATATTCAAATTGCACAAACTAAAAGCCAGTTGAAAAACAGTGAATACGCCATCAAAGCAAGCCGTGCTGGTTGGTTCCCTGCCCTATCTGTCAATGCGGCTTATGCATATCAAGGACAGAACAACCCAAACGGTGCATTCCTCACGGGAAACGAGAGCTACGGACCACAAGCTGGCTTGAGTTTGAGCTGGAATATTTTTGACGGAGGTACAACTAAAACAAGAACCCAAAGCGCAAAAATTGCGATGGAAACACAGCTCATTCAGCAAGAACAGACAACTTTTACTGTACAGCGTGATGTATTGAACGCATACTCCACGTATCAAAATGCCTTATTCGTTTTGCAAGCACAACAGGCTAATCTGGAAACCGCTCAACGCAACTTCGACCGCACAGACGAAATGTACAAGCAAGGTCAAATTACTTCCATTGAGTTTAGGCAAGCGCAATTGAATCAGTTGAACGCTCAAGGCAGTTACAGCCAAGCCAAGTACAGCGCTAAGAATGCGGAGTTGCAGTTGAAGCAGCTTGCTGGGGTGCTTTT
>DMRV01000051.1:2956-4384 GCA_003456455.1 Flavobacteriales bacterium | reverse complement strand
TTTAACATAATATTAATTATAGTCTTTTTCCAATCGGTTCGTTCCAATCCTCACTGAGTACTATAATGCTATGTCGCCTGTCCTGAGCTTTTGTCGAAGGATTAAATATCGGCAGCATTCCCTGTCACGTTATCTCGGTGGTAGTTTTCTCCAGCGCCTCAGGCCAAAAATCTTAGGTCACGGTATTTCAGTCTGGCGGCCTATAATTAGTCATTATGCTAAATTGCTGCTTCTTGGCAAGCTCACACACAAGGCCTTTTTCTCTTTTTTGCCCACCGCACTTTAAAATATTAGGTAGCAAAAGAGTTTTCGCGCAAGCGACTTCAAACACATTTGCTTGGCTTATTTGAAACGCTCCGCGTTATGGTACACGATACGGCAGTATTTCATAGATAGCTTTTCTGTAATCATATCGTCATTGCGAATACGCTTTTCCAGCGTTTGTGGCAACCGACCAACGGGAGCTCATCGACTTTTCGATAATCTCACAAGTTCTACCCACTTTATAAGCCTCAGTATGGACTTATGTTCGTTTTTCCTTGATGAAAAAGAACCAAAAAATCAATAAAGAAAGAAGCTATCCTCGCGCAAAAATCCACGCTCGCCCGCCTTTCTTTAAGGCCTACGCGCGCTCTGAATAAAAACAGAGCCTGCCTCTGATAGCCTGTCATTCTGAGTGTTCCTATTTTTTATCGGAAACGCCTGTACTGAGCGGTCATTGAGCGAAGTCGAAATGCTTGTCGAAGTATATCGAAGAGCTATTTAACATAATGTTTAGACCAGCTTCTTTACAGAAATGGAGCGAAGCGTAATTCGCAAACTCAATTAAAAATAGATACACTCCGTTCGCAATTAGATAAGTGCTTCATCCGTTATCCTTGGTCATTATCAAAGAAGATATATTCATCTGGGCTTTTGAACACACTTGACGGAATTAGACAAACCGTAGGTTCCATTTCTGTCTTAAATAAAATCAACGAATCCCATCAGTCACATAAAAATATTTAACAAGGTTGCATCATCTACATTATCCTCTGTGCCTTGTAATGCATCGAGCCATGCATCTAAATCTTGAGGTGACTTACCTCCCAATTCTTGTTGCAGTCTTTTTCTCCCCATTTTTTTGCCGGTAACTTGTAAGAATTGATCAATAATCCCATCTGAAAATAACAGTACTTGATCGAATTCTTCATATGATATTTCTGCAGTCTTTCCGCGATGCTTTAATAGTCTAGAGCTATCTGTATTGCCCAAACAACATTGAAACGTTTTTATATCAGGCTCAACAAGCTCCCCCTTTTTAAACAACATGGTTTGTTTGGAGTTGGACGCGTAGGACAGTCGCTTCTTGTCTTCATCAAAGTGTGCAATAGTCAGTTCAATAGAAATCATCGATTTCATTCCATCCACATTAGACCTTTCTGCCAG
>DMRV01000051.1:0-2876 GCA_003456455.1 Flavobacteriales bacterium | reverse complement strand
CTAGACAGGAATGCCCCCGCAATGCCATGACCCGTAGCGTCTCCAACTAAAACCACCGTCTTTTTATCGGCAATTTTGTAAAAAGAATAGAAATCTCCTGACACCCTATCATAAGGCCTATATAACACATCCATTCTATCGAAAGAATCATCAACTACATTTTTAGATGGAAGTAAACTGGATTGCATAAGACTGCCATAATTCAATCCGCTATTCAATTCCTTAGTTATCACTTCTAGTTCTTTAGTCCTTTCAGCAACTAAAACCTCGAGGTTTTTATTAAGCTTCTCAAGTTTATCGTCTTGGTTATATGAATGCAATGCCGATTGTACTGTCATCTGAAGGTCTGAGATGCTCCACGGCTTTTGCATGTATCGAAACAGTGCTTGTTGATTAATCAATTCAGTCACATCCGTAAGCTGGGCTTCTCCGGTAAGCATAATGTTCCTGCACTTTGGTATAAGATCAGAAAGCTTCAAAATGAACTCACTGCCCGACATATTAGGCATCTGATGGTCCGTAATAATCAAGGGGATCACGCCTCCTTTAGACACAATCTCATTTACCAATTCCAATCCCTCAAATCCATCATTTGCAGTTTCTATAATGTAATAGTTCGGAAGTACACTCGCTACCTGATGCCTTAGCTCGTGCAAGACATTGGAATCATCTTCTACTAAAATTACATATCGCTGTGTTGTCATTGATCAAGTAACTTTTGTACAGTCGTTATTAATTCGGTCTCCGTCCAGGGTTTATCCATAATTACAGAAGTGCCATTCGATTTCAAAAAACGTTCACCTTCTTCACCACTTATCTGTCCCGTTAGCATCATCGTTCGTATAGCTGGGTGCTTGGCACTTAACTTTCTCAGAAACTCATCACCATTCATACCAGGCATTATCCAGTCACTGATTACAACAACCGTAACTACGCCAATTTTGGTTAGGTCGTCAATGACCTCAAACGCTTCAAACGCATCTTGGGCAAATTCAGCATGATGTTTTTCAGAAAAATGACGTGACAGTTGTATTCTAAGGCTGTTCAGCACTTGTTTATCGTCATCAACGCAAAGTATCGCTGTATTCATTATTTAATTGCTTTAGGTATCTGAATAAGAAAGGTGGTTTTTTCTTGAGGGAGCAGCTCAATTGTCCCTCCTAGACTGATTATAACATTACGCACCATACTAAGCCCCATCCCAGAGCCCTCTCCAATTGGTTTGGTTGTATAAAATGGCTCAAATATGTTGAGTCTTACTGCCTCTGGAATTGTTTGACCATCATTAGAAAATGTAATTGAAAGTTTATTCTTAATTTCTTTGACCTCAATCCAGATATTTCCTTTCTCATTTCCGATAGCGTAAATCGAATTAGCAATCAGGTTACTCCATATTTTTGATACTTCCGATTCATTCCCAAGAATACTTGAATTATCATCAAGGTCCAAATGGATGTCTATTTTGTGCTTGGTTTGATTGTTAAACAAAATCAAAGTCCTAAGTATACTTTCCTTTATATTGAAAACTGCACCAGTTTTATCATCACTCTCATGCACATATGATTTCAACGCCTTTACCACAGAGGCTGCTTTTTGAGAGGCAAAAATTATAGTAGTTAGCGACCTGCGAACCTTTAGTATAGTCAGTAATAAATATATTTGGTTCTCATAATCTGGAAGATTAAAGATAATCTCCAAAGAATCAGCATCATCAGTAGTTATTCCGCATTCAACAAGCTCGCGAGCGTATTTCAAACCATGATTTCCGATTATTTCAGAATTCTCAATAAATGTGCTTAGTTCACGAACTTGCTGTCGTTCCTCTCTACTTGATACCAGTGCACCTTTTTTACTAAATTTTTCTGAAAGGTTGAAAGCACGTAGAATGGTTTCATGATCTGCCTCTTTTAGTTTCATCTTAAATAGTGAACTCAGAAGCCCCGTTAAATTCTCCGAACTAGCGTAAATTGCACCTAACGGAGTATTCATTTCGTGAGCTACGCCTGCAGAAAGACGACCAAGAATAGCAAGCTTCTCACCTTCAATAAGTTTCTTTTGTGCCAACGTTAAGTTTTCAGATACTTCTTCATATCGGGATTCTAGTCGCTCATTTAGCTGTGTCAGTGTTTGTCTTGCTTGCTCAAGTTCCGTTTCTCTTTTCTCAATTATGTTTTTCGATTTGGTTATATCAACGGAATAGATGTTGAAGTAATCTCTATCAGGAACCTTAACAATCACAGTAGAGAAAACCTTCTCATTAATCACTATTACTTTTTCTAATGGCGAATCAGATTCATTAGCCTCTTCGATATGTTGCATATATTGATTGGGCATTGTTAAATCCGAACCTAAACCATTTTTCAAAATGGTTTCTTTAGCAGCTTCATTGGCAAATGAAATTGTTCCATTAATTGAAGTCCTTATTACAGGATGAGGGTTCTCTTTTGGAAACCTTGAAATGGATTCAATGAGTTTGTCTTGCTCAATTTGTTTTGTCAAGTCAAGACCGTAGCCGATTGCCATTTCCATCTCATCACGTTCATTTAGGATTGGAGACATCCTTCTGAGAATGCTTTTTTTCTCCCCCTTTTTAGATGTTATTTCTTGAACCCATTCTTTTTCGAGTCCCGTATCCTTTATGAAATCGAACATTTCCCTTCTTCTCTTTGCTTCTTCTATTGGAATGTTAAAATGTTTTGCATAATCAAAATCATCTTTTCCAATGATAAAATCTCTTCGCTCCTTGTTTTCAATAGCCGCTTCATTCACGAACATATATTTCTGCGCCTTATCAAAAACCGCAATGTCAATTGGTATCTTGTTGAGTATCTTCTCGTAAAATTTCTTTGATGCAGCCATTTTCTTCAAAAGGGAAG
>DMRV01000270.1 GCA_003456455.1 Flavobacteriales bacterium | reverse complement strand
ATTCACGCGGACTAGCATATTTTATTTTGAATCTCACTAAAACCTCAAACACATCATTAGCTTCTTTTTGCGCATGATAGTTAAAGTGAATATGGTCAAACTCTGTGAAGCCCTCGGTTCCGTGATAAGGATATTCAGGAAGACAAATCAACAATGGTTTTTTTGGATTCTCTTGAGTCAAAACAGCTATTGGTTCATTAATTGCAACGCTCCAAGTAGCTTTCCCACCAATTATATGCGGTAGATAATTTGTCTCAGCGACACGTTTTAAAATTTCAATAATTGTCCAATCAGGGTCGATTTCAATTTCTAAATCATGAGGAGCGTTAGTGTCATCTGCCATTGCAACACTTTCACGTGTCAATTTGATTTTTTTCATATTCTGATTGCCCGTTAGAGACCGATTTAGGGTGTTTCGATCAAATATTTTGCAACACATCAAATACCGTCTTGATGGACGTTTTTAACGGCTCTTCCCGATGGTTCGTTCATGTTTTTGAAAGACTCATCCCATTCCAATACAATGGGCGTGCTGCATGCAATAGAAGGAACAGAAGGGACCGTAAGTGCGGCAGACTCAGAAGGAAAGTGTTCTTCGAAAATGGTGCGATAGTAATATTCCTCCTTATTCATAGGTGGATTTACCGAGAATCTAAATTCCTTTTTCTCCATCTGTTCATCAGAAACTGATTCACTTACAACATCCTTCAAAGAATCAATCCAAGAATAACCAACCCCATCAGAGAACTGTTCCTTTTGTCGCCAAGCTACGCTGGCTGGTAAAAGGTCTTCAAAAGCCTCTCTCAAAATTGACTTTTCCATTTTCCCGTTTCCGCACATTTTATCTGCAGGATTCAGGTTCATGGCAACATCAATAAACTCCTTATCGAGGAAGGGAACCCGTCCCTCGATTCCCCAAGAGGCGAGCGATTTGTTAGCACGATTGCAATCGTACAAATGAAGCTTGTCCATTTTTCTGACTGTTTCTTTATGAAACTCTTCTGCATTTGGTGCTTTGTGGAAATAGAGGTAGCCGCCAAATATTTCGTCAGCACCTTCTCCTGACAATACCATTTTTACCCCCATAGATTTAATGACGCGCGCCATCAAATACATTGGAGTTGAAGCACGGATGGTAGTTACATCATACGTTTCTAGATGATAGATAACATCTCGAATAGCGTCTAATCCTTCCTGAATGGTAAAGGTTATTTCGTGATGAACGGTGCCGATATGGTGGGCAACTTCTTGCGCATGCTTTAAATCTGGACTTCCTTTTAATCCAACAGAGAAGGAGTGGAGTTGCGGCCACCAAGCTTCGTTTTTATCATTAGACTCTACACGCTTGGAAGCGTACTTCTTAGCAACAGCAGAAATGATGGAAGAATCTAATCCACCAGAGAGTAATACACCGTAAGGGACATCTGACATTAACTGACGGTGAACCACAGCTTCAAGCGCTTCTCTTAAAACAGCAACATCACTCTTGTTGTCTTTTACATCTGCATACTCCGTCCAATTTACGTTGTACCATTTTGTGACTTCCGCATTTGCGCTAGACAAGTAGTGCCCGGGAGGGAAGGACTCTATCTTTCTACAGATTCCTTCTAAGGCTTTAAGCTCAGAAGCCACATAGAACCGCCCTTCTTCGTCCCAACCTTGATAAAGTGGAATGATGCCAATATGGTCTCTGCCAATGAGATAAGACTGTTTTTGCTTATCGTACAGTGCAAAAGCAAAAATCCCATTCAAATCGTTCAAGAAATCAACGTCTTTTTCTTGATAAAGGGCAAGAATTACTTCACAGTCGGATTGTGTTTGGAAGTTGTATTTGTCTTTAAGCTCTTCGCGGATTTCCTGATGATTATAGATTTCTCCGTTTACGGCCAAAATCAGATTACCGTCTTCACTAATAAGTGGTTGTCCTCCAGATGCTGGGTCAACAATTGCTAATCGCTCATGTGCTAAAATGGCATTGTCGCCAACGTAAATTCCAGACCAATCTGGCCCGCGATGTCTGATTTTCTTAGCCATTTCCAGTACCTGAGTCCTGAGTTCTTGGCTGTTTCCTTTAATATCAAATACTGCAACTATTCCGCACATGAGTTTTGCTGAAAAATAAGTTCGCAAAAGTAAGAACCACGAACAAAGAAGCTTTATCTGATAACACAATTAGAAGGTCCTTTTATATTGGTTCAGTAATGCGGTATTTTTGAAACACTAGTTAACTGATGAATTTAAGACCGTTTGTATCCATTTTAATTCCCATTATGCTGGTGGTGATTGGGCTAAGCGCAAAAGCGCAAACCCCAGAGGGAGAATTAATCTATACCAACTCACTTTCTTCTGAAGAAGGCCTTAAAGATTGGGTAATGGAAGGCGCAGGAGAAACGCAGTTTTCTGAAGGATGGATGAGTATGTTTTCCGCAGAGGAAAAAGGCCATCATGTTTATTGGTGCCCAAAGGAATTACCAGCATCATTTATAGCCGAGTGGGAGGTACGGAACCTACATACTGAAGCAGGGCTTTGTATTGTATTCTTTGCAGCTAAAGGAAATGAAGGAGAAGATGTTTTGAGTAAAGATTTGAAGCCGAGAGATGGCATCTTCAAGCAGTACACCAAGGGGGATATCAATAACTATCACATTTCGTATTACGCTAATACACCTACTCAGAAAGACCGCCCACATGCACACTTGAGGAAGAATAAGGGCTTTTATAAAGTGCAAACTGGCGAGTCAGGAATAGCGTATGATTCTAAAGAAACACATCGGGTTAAGCTGATTAAGGTTGATAACCACATACAAATGTTTGTAGATGGGCGCTCTATTGTAGATTGGACAGATGACGGTGCTGAATACGGACCAGTGCTAGGTGCTGGGAAGCTAGCCTTTCGTCAAATGAAATGGACGCGCTTTCAGTACAGAGACCTAAAGGTTTGGGAGTTGAAAAAGTAGTTTACTACTTAGCTACGAACTGTGAGAAATTCACGGTTTGATTGGTTTGAATAGATTCTAAAGCAGCATCTGCTAATTGATGTGCCAAAACACATTCTTCTTCAATAACATTGGTGTGTAAACCCGTGTTTATTCCTTCTAAAAATTGACGTAGTTCTTCTAAGTACGCGTCCTTGTATCGTTCGGGAAACGAATGGTTGTAAGGTTCATGGCTCATGCCATCTTTTGTATACACGTTGAGGGCAGTATTCCTTTCATTCTCCACGGTCATCATGCCTTTTTCTCCAAATACTTCAATGCGCTGGTCGTAGCCATAAGCTGCGGTTCTGCTTGTGTCTATTGAGCATACCATTCCGTTCTGGAATTTGATGTTTACAAGAACGGTATCGTAATCGTTAAAGCTGGCAATGGTGGTATCGTAAGCATGGCCAATGGCATGAACAGATTCTGGTGCTAATGCACCGAATAAGAACATGAGCATATCGAAATCATGAATGACCATATCATGAAAGATGTTTCCAGATATTTTTAAGTAATCGTAGGAAGGCTTCGGATTGTCTCTGGAACTGGCTTTGACGATTCTATAATCTCCCAACTCGGCAAGCCTCTGCTTGAGCGCTACAAAGTTCTTATCCACTCTGCGTTGGAAACCTAAGTGTAAAGCTTTGTTGTTCTCTTGGGCCAGCTTGAAACACGTTTGAATCTCATTTACAGAATGCCCGACAGGTTTTTCTGTGAATACATGTTTTCCGGCTTGCAAGGCAAGTCTTATATAATCGAAGTGTGCATCTGTAGGAGATGCAACTACTACAGCATCTAGCGCATCATCCTTTAATACATCTTCTAACTGAACAGACCACTTACAACCGTATTCTTCTGCTACGGATTGTGCCAGTTTTTCATTGGTGTCAACCACATAAATCAGTTCAAACTGATTGAGTAGTTTGATGGAATGAAGATGAAAGTTACCTGCGCGACCTAGGCCGACTACACAAATCTTGATTGCTGAATTCATGCGGGAAAAATAGTGAGTAGTGGTTAATTATTTCTGTCTGACAACGGATGTTTTGCAGATAGAATTAACGACTTATAACCGAAGCTAGTTGAAGAGGAAGACCAACTGCCCTAACCCAGCCAGTCCGCCTAGAATAGCGCCTACAAGTATCAGAATCCACTCGTCTTCTTGGAACGCAGGACGCAGTACGGCTTCAAATTCATCGGCAGAAAGACCTGCCATTTTCTCGCGCATGGTTGTTTCAAGGTCAAGGGCATCTTCGGCATACTCAAACGTGCGGTGAATGGAATGAGGTAGACTCTCTACAAATCGCGTAGCGGCCATATCCTTTAGCTGGTCGTACTTTTTAGTGCCAGCAAAGATCTGATAGATATTTTTGGATAGTCCAATCTGATCATCGATGGCGCGCTTTACGTGTCCTTGAAGAATAGTGACCATTTTGTCTGAGGCTTTGCCACGAAATATCCTATCAAACATCCTTTCTACGGTTAAGATTTTAGCCGATACAATTTTGGAGTACTCAGCTGCCACTTCGGGCTGGCGCTTAATAAACAGACCGTGAATTTTAATGCCGAGAAAGTTGATTTCTTTCTTCGGATTGAAAATCATTTTGAGCGCTAACCAGTTTGTTGCCCAACCAACGATGAGTCCGCCTACAGGTAATAGCCACCAAGAATCGTTGAAGAACCATACGATGGCTTGAATGATTCCGAATAGGAATCCGAAGTAAAGTCCAGAAATTTTGATGAACTTGAATTCTTCTTTTCCACACTTTAGGAAGATTTCGTTGGTAAGCGATTTGTCTTTGGTGAGCTGTTCGACTACTAATCCTTTTAGGTCGAGAAACTCTTCTATGTT
>DMRV01000405.1 GCA_003456455.1 Flavobacteriales bacterium | reverse complement strand
TATCACGATTAAGAAAATTGTGCGCGTACCAGGAGAAAGAGCTAAAGTTGCTGTTGAGTCTTACGATGATCGTATTGACCCTGTTGGTGCGTGTGTTGGAATGAAAGGTTCTCGTATTCACGGAATTGTGCGTGAGTTGAGAAACGAGAACATTGACGTTATCAATTTCACCAATAACTCACAGCTTTTCATCCAAAGAGCGCTTAGTCCAGCAAAAATTGTGAGAATGGAGCTGAATGACGACACTGGCAAAGCCGATGTGTTTTTGAAGCCAGACCAAGTTTCGTTGGCAATCGGGAAAGGTGGTTTTAACATTCGTTTAGCCGGTCAGTTAACTGGATATGAGATTGATGTTTACCGTGATTCTGATGTGGACGTGGAAGATGTGGATTTGGAAGAATTTGCAGATGAAATCGAAAGCTGGATTCTGGACGAGCTCAAGGGAGTTGGTTGCGATACGGCTAAGAGCGTAATTGAAATTGGTAAAGAGGAATTGGTTAAAAGAACCGATCTTGAAGAAGAAACGGTGGATAACATCCTCAAGATATTGAAAGAAGAATTTGCAGACTAATAAGTTTATTGGTCAGGAATAGAATAAAGGAATAACCATACATGGCTGAAGGATTACTGAGAAGATTGGGTGCCGTTGCCAGGGACCTGAACGTAGGAAAAGGGACAATTGTCGATTTCCTAAAGGATAACGGCTACGCAGATGTCAACCCCAACTCCAAGTTGGACGAGAAGATGTATGGCATTCTTGTGGGCGAATTTGCCGCAGATCGTAAGCTGAAAATGGAGGCGGAAGCAAAGGCTGAATTGCTTCAACAGCGAAAAGATGAGCGCATGGCTGCTTCTGAAGATCAGCAGGAAGCTAAAGAAGAGGTTATAAGTGTCGAAGCGTCTAAAGTGGACGGTCCGAAAGTATTGGGATCAATTAACTTAGACGACCTTACTCCAGCTGCTCGTAAGAAAAAGCTAGAGGAGGCAAAAGCACAAGAAGCAAAGGAAGCCGCTGAAAAAGCTAAGGCTGAAAAAGAAGCGGCTGCTCCACCTGTAAAAACGAAAGAGCAAGAGGATAAAGAGGTTATAAAAGCCGAAGCATCTAAAGAAGATGGCCCTAAAGTATTGGGATCCATTAATCTAGATGACCTTACTCCTGCTGCTCGAAAGAAAAAACAAGAGGAAGCAAAAGCTAAAAAAGCGCAAGAAGCAAAGGAAGCTGCTGAAAAAGCCAGAGTTGAGAAAGAGGCCGCTGACAAAGCAGCTGAAGAAGCAAGCAAAAAAGCTGAAGCGGATAGCGTAGAAAATCAGGTTATTAAGGCAAATGTTGAAAAGCTTGCTGGCGCGAAGGTTCTGGGTAAAATGGAACTTCCGGTTGAGAAACCACGAGCGAAAAAACCAGTTGCTACTTCCAACGATTCTGCGGATAAAAAGAGAAAGCGCAAGCGCGTTAGACGACCAGCCGATGGTGCTACTACTACACCTGGGCTTGCCGATAGACCGCGTGGAACTGGAGCTGGTGCTGCAGCGGCAGCTGGACGTGGTGGAGCGCGCGCCAAAAGGGTTCCGCTCACGGATGAGGAAATTCAGAAGCAGATTAAAGAAACGCTTGCACGCTTGAGTGGCAACAAAACCAAGTCGAAAGGAGCCAAGTATAGAAGAGAGAAAAGACAAGCCATTGCCGAAAGAACAGAGGCTCAAGAAGAACAATCAGAACTTGAGAAAAAAATTCTGAAGGTTACGGAGTTCGTAACTGCAAATGAACTAGCTATTATGATGGATGTTCAGGTGAACGAAATCATTGGGGCATGTATGAGTTTAGGCTTGTTCGTTTCCATAAACCAACGTTTGGATGCAGAAACACTCACGATTGTTGCAGAGGAATTCGGACACGAAGTAGAATTTGTGAGTGCAGAGGTTCAGGATAGTATTCTTGAAGACGAGGATGTCGAAGAAAGAATGGTTACTCGTCCGCCAATTGTAACCATTATGGGTCACGTTGACCACGGTAAAACATCCTTGCTGGATTACATCAGAGATGCCAACGTAATTAAAGGTGAAGCAGGTGGCATTACCCAGCACATTGGTGCTTATGGTGTTGAGTTCGGAGACGGAAAGCGTATTGCATTCTTGGATACACCGGGTCACGAAGCGTTTACCGCCATGCGTGCCCGTGGAGCCCAAGTAACAGATGTTGTAATTATTGTAATTGCAGCTGATGATAGTGTGATGCCTCAAACAAAAGAGGCCATCAATCACGCCCAAGCAGCTGGTGTTCCAATGATTTTTGCGCTTAACAAGATGGATAAAGACGGAGCGAACCCAGACAAGGTTATGGAAGAGCTCTCGCAGATGAACATTCTTGTAGAAGATTGGGGTGGAAAATACCAATGCGAGAAAATTTCTGCCAAGTCTGGAGAAGGCGTTGAGTCATTGCTTGAGAAAGTAGTGCTCGAAGCAGAAATGCTTGAATTGAAGGCCGACCCTGAGAAGCGTGCAGTAGGAACAATTATCGAAAGCCAATTAGACAAAGGCCGCGGTTATGTTTCCACGATGCTAGTTCAAGGCGGAACATTACGTGTTGGAGATGTGATTCTAGCAGGAAGTTACAGTGGTAAGGTAAAAGCATTGTACAATGAGCGAGGTCTTCCAATAAATCAGGCTGGTCCATCTATGCCAGCACAAGTATTAGGTTTGGATGGCGCGCCATCTTCTGGAGACCTTTTCAATGTAATGGAAGACGACAAGGAAGCTCGTTCTGTTGCAACAAGACGACTACAGTTACAGCGCGAGCAAGGTCTTCGAACTAAGAAGCACATTACGCTTGATGAAATCGGAAGACGAATTGCCATTGGAGATTTCCAAGAACTTAACCTTATCGTTAAAGGTGATGTCGATGGTTCTATCGAAGCACTTTCTGATGCGTTGCTTAAACTTTCTACAGAGAAAATCGCCATCAACATCATAATGAAAGGTGTTGGACAGATTACTGAGTCCGATGTGTTGCTTGCATCAGCATCTGATGCTATTGTTATTGGTTTCCAAGTTAGACCTTCTGTTAGTGCTAGAAAACTTGCAGAACAGGAACAGATTCAGATTAAACTTTACAGCATTATTTATGATGCAATGGAGGAGGTTAAGTCTGCAATGGAAGGCATGTTGGCGCCAGAATTCGAAGAGAAAATCGTTGGAAACATCGAAGTTCGCGAAACATTCAAAATTACTCGTGTTGGAACCATTGCAGGTTGCATGGTACTTGACGGAAAGGTTGGAAGAAACACGAAGGTTCGCGTAATTAGAGACGGAATCGTTGTTTATACAGGTGAACTTGCTTCGCTTAAACGATTCAAAGAAGACGTGAAAGAAGTAGCGAAAGGCTACGAGTGTGGTCTTAACATCGATAAGTACAACGATATTAAAGTAGGCGACATTATTGAAGGCTACGAGATTATTGAAGTAAAAGCAAAGCTGTAAGGCTAACTAAACGCGTTAGTGTAAATTGACCACGGAAGAATTGACATCAGCCCAAACGGGCGTCACATTCATGGGAAAAGCCAAAGACTATTCAGACTTCCTGAAACTTCGACTGGCATCGTTGGTCGTTCTCTCGTCCGTTATTTGCTACGGATTGGCGGCTTCTGAATTCCGCCTTTCCATTATGGCTGCTCTAATTATTGGCGGAACCCTACTCACAGGGGCATCCAACGGATTCAATGAAATCATAGAACGTGATTTAGACGCATTAATGGACCGGACAAAAAACCGTCCGTTGCCAACTTCCAAAATGACCGTTCCCGAAGCATTAATTCTTGCTTCATCCTTCGGAATTCTCGGAATCGGAATTCTAGGTTACTTCATCAATCCAATGTGCGGAATTCTCGGTTTCGTTGCCCTGTTTCTGTATGCTGCCGTTTATACGCCTTTAAAGAGAAAGACACCGTTTTCGGTTTTTATCGGAGCGTTCCCAGGGTCTATTCCAACCATGCTGGGATGTGTAGCTGCTACCGAAGGTTTTGGAGAAATTACTTTACTAGCCTGGTTGATGTTCTCTGTTCAATTCATCTGGCAATTCCCACACTTTTGGGCTATTGCTTGGCGCGTGAACGATGATTACCTGAAAGCAGGCTTCAAAATGTTGCCTTCTCCTGGAGGGCGAGACCGAGCAAGTGCTTTCCAAATTCTTATTTATACCATCGGACTGATTCCCGTCAGCTTATTGCCACTATTTTTCGGCTATACTGGGATTTTCTCAGCAGTTGTTGCAATAATCGCAGGTATAATTTTTGCCTTACAGGCAACAAAACTCTATAGATCATTGTCTTCTGAAGACGCGAAGCAGTTGATGTTCGGCTCGTTCGTATATCTACCAGTTGTGCAACTGGCTTACCTTATTGACACGCTCCTATGATGGAAGATGAATCGAAAATGAAATTTAGCAGCGACCGAGCCAAGAAAATGGTGGTTTGGTTAGGAGTAGCAAGTATTGCCATGTTCTTTGCTGCGTTCACAAGTGCGTACATCGTGCTTCAGGCTGACCACTTTTGGGTACAGAATGATTTGCCGCAGATGTTCAAAATTAGCACCGTGTTGCTAGTCATAAGTAGCCTTACTATTTATCTAGCCAAAAGGAGCACTGTTGCTGGAAACATAGGCGGTCTCAAACTATGGCTAGTTGCCACATTTATTCTCGGCCTTGGTTTTACCGCTACCCAATATTTAGGTTGGTCGGAGTTGCAATCTGAAGGAAAGTTCTTCCTGGGTACTTTAGGTAACATGGAAGGAGAATATGGTGTAGATTATACCATTATGATGAAAGGAGAGCCTGTTCTTTACGATCAAGGTAACTTCTACAAACCCGGAGACATTTCGTATTCTGACCCTATTAATGAACGAATTCAGGACACATTTAACGTAAGTGCATCTTTTCTATACATCCTCTCGGGATTACATGTAGTTCACCTTGCTGGAGGAATAATCTGGCTTTTGGTACTTATGGTCAAGACATTTTCGGGTGGAATTACCCAGCAAAATGTGCTTCCATTAGATCTTGGGTCCATTTACTGGCACTTTTTAGATATTCTCTGGGTTTATCTGTTCTTGTTTTTACTATTAATTCGTTAAAATTGCATCGACTTAAAAATCAGGTCTTTATAATCATTCTAAATAATGTCAGGACACGTTAGTCAAACAGCAGCACCATCGCACAGCGATCACAGCGCATCTCCTTGGGGAGGAGGAACTTCACCTTACAAAGTGAGTTATGGAAAAATGATGATGTGGTTCTTCCTCATCTCTGATGCATTTACCTTCTCAGGATTGCTTACCGCATACGGCTTCATGCGTCATAAATATGAAGACATTTGGCCAACTGCTGGAGACGTGTTTACACACTTCCCCTTTTACGATGGTCATATTGAGTTGGCATATGTGGCCTTGATGACTTTCATACTTATCGCATCATCAGTTACCATGGTGCTCGCGGTAGAGGCTGGTCACAGGATGAAGAAAAAATCCGTTCAATTTTGGATGGTACTTACCATCCTTGGTGGAGCAATTTTCGTTGGTTCTCAGGCTTGGGAGTGGTATCACTTCATTCACGGAACCGAGCACGGGGCTTATCTTCTTGAAGATGGCGTTACCGTAATGCGACACAAAATTGACCCTCAAACTCATGTTTTAGAAGAAGGCACGTTCCTTGTTCCTGAAAACCGTGAAGGAAGTTTGACTGAGTTTAGCGGTTTTAAAGAAGTTTCTGGAAATGAAGCAGCTGTTATGAAATCAACTGCGACTCATATTCATGGTGCAAACTTGAGCCATAACGAGTACGGAATTCCGCTATTCGCAGACTTCTTCTTCTTTATTACAGGTTTCCACGGATTCCACGTTTTCTCTGGAGTTTGTATCAACTTCATCATTTTCTTGATGGTGGTTGAAGGGAAATTTGAGAAGACTGGACATTATGAAATGGTAGAGAAGTCAGGTTTGTACTGGCACTTCGTAGACCTTGTATGGGTCTTCGTTTTCACCTTCTTCTACCTACTCTAACAGATTCTAATCGCTTTATAACCGCAGTTCAATGGACGCAAGAGACGACATTTACGAATACAGCCTAGACACCCACCACAGCGAGGAAGCAGGCAAGAAAATGCGTAAGAAATTCATGATGGTGTTGGCTTTATTGTCAGCAGTTACCATTATTGAAGTTGGAATGGGAATGATTTGGTCTCGAGACGAGTCAATGAAAGACATTCTGAAGTACACTTTTATCATTCTTACGCTTGTTAAGGCAGGGTACATTACCATGATTTTCATGCACTTAGGTGACGAGAAAAAGAGCTTCCAATGGACAGTTCTTGCTCCTTATTTTGTTCTGATTGGGTATTTGATTTTCATCTGTTTGGTGGAAGCAACCTATGCTGGCGGAACTAGACCTGGAATAGAAAACTATTTCGGATTCTGATGAGCGATAACAAAGGATCGAAAAAGTATCTGCTACTATTTGCGCTGCTTTTTCTTCCCACGATTCTCTATTTATTTTACGTCTACGGAAAAGGTGAGCAGAATTTTGCTCACCTTCCTTTTATCACCTACACAGATGTAGATGGAGTGGTGCAAAACCGAAAGGCTCCTCAGTTCAGCTTTACAAATCAAGATGGCAATACGATTACCAATGAAGATGTAAAAGACAAAATCTACCTCGTAGATTTCTTTTTCACGTCTTGCCCATCCATTTGCCCGATTATGACCGCCAACCTGATGAAAATTCAGGACAGATTTGCGCATTACGACAACTTCATGATTCTGTCTCATACAGTTGACCCAACTAGAGATACGCCTGAAAAACTTAAAGAGTATGCTGATAATCGCAAAATCGATTCTAAGAATTGGCATTTCCTAACGGGGGAAAAAGACTCTCTTTATTCTGTGGCTTTCGATTATCTGTCAAGTGCCATGGAAGATAGCTTAGCGGAAGGAGGCTTCCTTCACACAGAATATTTTGTTTTGGTAGATAAAGAAGGAATTCTACGCTCACGCGAGGATGATAATGGAAATATTATTGGTGTTTACGATGGAACGGATGGGCATCAGATACGCGACCTCATAGATGACATCAAAGTTGTTATTGCAGAATACGAACTAGCGCTTAAAAAGAACAACAAAGCAGAAAAATGAACGACAAACGCGTTTTTCAAATAATACTGGCCCTTTCCGTTATCGTCTTTGGTGTAGTAACCGTCCTTTACACGCTTCCAAAGCAGGATTCTATTCCAGAATGGGCCAAACTGCTACCCATGTTTAACGCCATCATCAACGGAACGTGTTCCGTATTGCTGGTTACTTCGTTGATAGCTATTAAGAACAAAAAAATCTCGCTTCACAAAAAAATCAACATCACAACATTTGTGTTGTCTAGTTTGTTTCTAGTCCTGTACATCATTTTTCATTCGTTTGGTGTAGAAACTAGGTTTCCAGCAGATAATCCTATGCGACCAGTGTATCTAGTCATTCTTCTAACGCACATTTTACTCGCTGCAATTGTGCTTCCGTTAGTATTGGTTTCTTTTTACTTCGGACTTACAGGAAAAATAGAGCGACATAGAAAAGTCTCTAAATTCACCTTCCCAGTTTGGTTATATGTTACCGTGACTGGTGTGGTGGTTTATCTGATGATATCACCGTATTACCAATTCTGATGAAAAAGCACAGAGGAATAGCAATCGTTGGCCTTTTTGCAGTAGCACTTCTACTTCTTCCAGAATTTGTTGATGCACAATGCTCTATGTGCCGCGCTACCACCAACTCCAATCAATTAAGTGATGATACTTTTACCGTTGGCAACGGGCTAAACAACGCCATCGTCTACCTCATGTTTATGCCATACATTATGGCAGCCATTTTCTTCTATGCTTTCTTTCGAAAACAAATTGTAGCTTGGTTTAAGAAGAAGTTTGCTTAGAACAACTAAAAAACGCCTCCTAGGGGTTTTACAAGGCTATTCTTACAACATCACCTAATTACCGGCAACTCTACCCTACTCGGATATTTAAACGAACGGTGGAACGTGTACTGCGGTTCGTCATTCGTCATGTTACGGAACTGGTCCGCATCTGCGCCAGCAATAGCAATTCGAACACGATGCCCTTTCTTGAAAAGATACGAGATTGGGAGCATGCTGAATTGCATCTGAGCCACTTCACCCGGAACAAGTGGTTGCCCATCCTCTTTCAGGAATGAGTGATACGGCCCAACTTGTTTGTAAGGCGCTTTATCGTTACTCACTTTTCTGTGTAAAGCACGAAGTTCTCCTTCCGTTACGTACTCCACTTTTCCGTTCTCATCAACATCTTCCAGATAAACAAAAACCTGCGCATCGGTAGTTGAAGAGCTGATAAAGATGTCAACCAACGCGTGACCTGTTACTTCCATATCTTCAACCAAAGGCTCAGAGTCATATACGAAAAGCAACGAATCGCGCTTGTTACGGTCCGGGTACGTATGTGGCGTTTTTAGCTGTCCAGAAACCGATCGGTACTTCACGTACATGCCCATGCTTGTGGTAGAATCAACCTGATAAACATCCGCTCCACCTTCATTATCGCGCCATTGCTTTACTTGTGGTGCTTCCGCATTCAACTCAGCCAATACACGTTGGTACTCCTTATCTACATTACGGTATTCAGCCAACCTTTTTTCATCCGCAGGAGAAACTGTTCCTTCTCCTTCCAGCTTTTTCAGCACTTTATTCATACCAGTGCTTTTAAGGTGATTGAGGGAGTCTCCCCAAAACTTCATCTCACCTTTCTTTTCTTCATGAGTTGAGAAATTATTTCTCCATGTCAGCGTATTCCCTTCATCAAAAAACACGGATTTGTATTCCGAATTCTTTGGCGGCCAAACATCCGAGGCTTTCCATTTTTCTTCCACCATGGTGAAATAATGAACTGGTTTTTCTTTGGAAATTCCAGTATCCCATCCTTTCATGTGATGATCAAAGAAACGTAGCGCTTCGCCAATGTGATCGAAACCAGAGCGCCCGGGATTTGTGTGACCGGCATTAAAACTCCCACCATGTTCCCAGGGTCCAAGAATCAGTCTGTTCTTAGGGTTTGTAAGCGTGAGATAACGCTTCACAGCCGCATCATTGTAAGAGCCATCAAACCAGCCACTCCAATTGTAAATGGCTGCACCGCTAGCATCTTGCTCCTTCCAATACGTGTGAGGGCTGAATACGTCAGACGAAACCGCAGCCCTACTTTCAGCTTTGTCATCTCGGTAAACAATAGTCAAAGCGCCATCATTCACATTGACGTTGTTTTTATGCTCTTCTTGCGCTTTTTCAAACACGCCTTTGGCACTTCGTCCATCATAGAATTTCTTCGGAAGAGAAACGCCTTTTACAAACTTTTTGGCTTTCCCGGCTTTGGGAGGCAACTCATTCCTGTCTAATGCTTCATTAGCCTCGCCCCAAACTTCTGTAAAACCAATGTTGTGTATTCCACCCGGGAAAGCATTGTCTGGGTACACATCAAACAGTGAGTACATATTTACCACAGCTTTTACGGCTGGATGCTTGCTGATAGCAGCAAACTCGGAGGTAGTTCCACTATACGAAGCACCTGCCACGCCAATACTCCCATCACTCCAAGATTGAGCAATAAGGTGGTCGATAATCTCTACCATGTCATCACGTTCTTCCTGCGTCCACGGGTAAGCCCGAGAGCCTTCCGAAGCACCTGAGCCACGCGAATCAACGCTTACCAAAGCATAGCCATTTGCCAGCACGGTTTTGAAGAATTTTCCGAGCGGTCCGTTAGGCGCAGGACTTAGCCAACTATAAGGCCATTTCAAATCAAAATCTCTCCAGTAGCGCCATTGATGCAGAATGGTTGGGAACTTGCCGTGATGTCCTTTTTTCACCTTCGGCACATACACATCGATGGCAATTTTAATGCTATCGCGCATTACCAAATAATAACTGTCTCGCGTGTAATTCTTGAACTTAGCGTTTTTCTCCCAATCATACTTGGCCGGGGATTCCTGATTAGAATCAGACGCCACATACCCTTTTGGGTCCTTGTATTGTGCTTGCGCGAAGGAAAAAGTGAAAAGGAAAAACGAGAAAAAGACTGTTCTGGACATAAGCGGAGTTTGAACGCGCAAAAATAGCGTTCGAAGCCGTTCTTGTCCTTCCATTTGTTGCATAAGGTTTTGCATTTCGCATCAGGATTGATGTTCGCTGGCGTATTCGTCATTCATTGTTCTCATCGGGTTACTACATTTGACCTGATGGGAACAATCATTTCTAAAATTATTTTCTTCTTCAGCCGCTGGACGATGGACCAAGACATTTCAACTGAGGTTCAAAGGTGTGTAATCATAGCAGCTCCTCACACCAGTAATTGGGATTTGGTGCATGCACGTGCCGCTTTTTACCTAATGGGCGTTCCACTTCGATTTACGATTAAAAAGGAATGGTTTCGGCCTCCCTTCGGATGGATTACCAAAGCCATGGGAGGATTGGGTATTGACCGAACTCCCCTGGAGCCTGGCATGGAGCGTAAAAGTATGACCGAGGCCATGAGTGACCTGTTCACCGAACATCAAACCTTGGCTATGATGGTTACTCCTGAAGGAACGCGCGCATTAAGAACCGAATGGAAAATGGGATTCTACCACGTGGCTGTTGGTGCTGGTGTTCCAATTGCGTTGGGCTATTTGGATTACAAACGGAAACACGCTGGCGTGGGCCCAATCATCCACCCCAGTGGAGACATGGAAGAGGATCTAAGGAAGATTATGGCGTTTTATAAAGACAAAGGCGCAAAACATCCAGAGAAATTCTCGGTGGACTTGCGTTACGACTAAGATTCAAGAAACGGCTTTCATACGTCTGGCAATAAGAATGGCAACGATAGATGCCGATATGGCCATGTATCCAACAAGGTCATAATCTTGATACTCTCCAGATACTGTCTTGACTACGATTACTCCTGCAACAAAACTGGCTACACCTGCACCAAGCTGCTGAATTGCAGAATTAATACTCATGAAACCGCCACGTCTTTCGGGTCTCACGGATGATGTAATCATAGTCATTGCTGGTATAATCCTGCCCGAAATAAGAATAAACATGATGCTGGTTATTACAAGAACCGCGTAGATATTCATTCTCGGTAAATTGGTAATTATCCAAAGTGGTAAGAGCGATAATACGGTTACAACCGTGAAGAATTTCAGCTGCCCATGTTTATCTGCGAGCTTACCAAAAATCGGAGACGAAAAGAGCGTAAAAAAACCACCAACCAAATAAATATAAGCCAACTGGCCTTCAGTAAAGCCGACATTGGAAACCATGTAAGGAGCAATAAACGTGATTACACTAAACTGCCCTAACATCAACAGCACAATGAAAACGTGTGCTGTAAACTGATTACGGTCTTTCAACATTTCTTTCAATATCACCAGCGGGTTTTGGACGCCCGCTGCGAGATGTTCTCTAACGTTTGGTACCATTATCACATTGAAAATGAGAATGGGTAAGCCAGCCAAGCCCAAGAATAGAAACGGAGCTTGCCATCCAAACTGATTTGCCAAAAACAAGCCGAACGGCACGCCAAAAACAGACGCTGCCGAGAAAGCGGCCATAATTGTTCCCATGGCTTCACCCCGTTTTTCAATCGGTGTCAAATCGCCAACTATCGAAAGCACAGTTGCACCCAATAATCCACCAAAAGCACCCGTTGCACAGCGAGCTATCAGCAACATTTCATACGAGTTGGAAAGCGCACAAGCGAATGTTCCCAAGAGGAAACCTGTGTATAGAAAGATAAGCGCATGCTTGCGATCGAAGCGATCCATAAAGAACGAACCGAACAGCCCTACTGTTCCAGCGCTGAACGTGTAAGCAGCCACCAAAAGACCGAATTCCTGAGGAGAGATTTCCCAAATGCGTTCCAACTGTGGTCCAAGCGGCATCATAATCATGAAATCCATGATATGAGTGAACTTAATGAACGCAAGAAGGTAGGTGAGCTGTTTGGTCATTAAGCCGCTAAGGTCTGCATTGAATCGTAACCTCTCTCGTTAAGATTTGTTCTTGTTTTTAAATAGAAAGAGCGGAGTTAACCTCCGCCCTTTCATTAAACCAATATTTCTTTAGCCTATTCCGCTTCTTTTAAGCCTTCTTCGATCATTCCGTAAAACTGATCTAGTTTAGGAAGAATGATGATGCGCGTTCTACGGTTAACCGCGCGACCTTCAGCCGTTTCGTTTTCGGAAATAGGAACGTATTCAGCGCGTCCGGCAGCAGTCATTCTAGCTGGGTCAATTTCAAAATCGTTCTGCAGAACACGAACTATAGAAGTGGCGCGTTTTGTGCTTAAATCCCAGTTGTCTTCCAGGTCTCCTTTTCTGTACGATACATTATCGGTGTGCCCTTCAATCATTACCTCAAAATCAGGCTTTGCTTTTAGGATTTTAGCCACTTTAGAAATGACATTCATCGCATTGCTATTTAAGCGGAAACTTCCGCTTTTAAAGAGAAACTTATCTGAAATAGAAACGAAAACCGCTCCCTTGTCAACTTTGATTTGGATGTCTTCATCATCCAAATTTCCGATAACTCCTTTGATGCTTGTGACGAGAGCAAATGTGACAGAATCCTTTCGGTCTATTGCGTCTTGCATGCTTCTAATCTGCTTGTCTTTCTCGTTAATCTTCTCTAACGATTTCTCTAAGTTCTCGGCTTCTTTCTTAGAAAGCGTAGCCATATCGCCCATGTTGTTAATCAGGCGATCCGTCTGACCGCGAAGTCGAGCCAATTCAATACTGTCTCTTTCAGCTTGTTTTTTAAGCGATATAAGTTCGCGCTGCGTACGACCAAGAACATTTTGGTTCTTCTCATACATGTCCTTTAGACCAACATATTGGTCGCTTAAAGCCGTATGCTTTTTTGTTGCAACGCAACTGCTAAGAAGCAGCACAGACATTGCAAGAATTGCTAATTGTTTCATAATTGGGTTAACGTATTTGGTTGACGTATTTGGTTGACGCGAATGTATAACGCAACAACCTAGCGCATGTTGGACTAGTTGGGAATTTTTAACGGAAAAATGTTTACAAACTGCGCATCACGCTTCAACACCTTTTTTCCACTCCTGCTTTTCTTTGATGGAAGCTTCAATATCTTCCAATCTTCCCTTCGGAATGGCAGCAATTAGCTTCTTGGTGTATTCTGTTTGCGGATTTGAATAAATCTGATCAGCATCGCCCATTTCCTCCACAACACCTTGGTTCATTACAACCATTCGGTCGCTCATGAATTTTACAACAGAGAGGTCGTGGGAGATAAAGATATAAGTGAAATCGAAGTCGCGTTTCAGTTCGTTCAATAGGTTAAGTACCTGTGCTTGAACAGAAACATCCAGTGCAGAAACAGACTCATCGCAAATAATGAAACGCGGACGTAAAGCCAACGCACGCGCAATGCAGATTCGTTGTCGCTGGCCACCAGAGAACTCATGCGGATAGCGGTAAAAATGCTCTGGAAGCATTCCAACTCGCTCCAGCAATTCGTGCACTTTTTCCTTACGCTCCTTGTCGTTTGCATACAGTTTATGAACCTGCATAGGTTCCATAATCGCATCACCAACTGTAATTCTCGGGTTTAGGGATGAATACGGATCCTGAAAGATGATTTGAATGTCCTTTCGCACATCAGTCAATTCTTTCGTAGTCATTGAATGAAGTGGCTGGCCTTTAAAAATTACTTCCCCGCTGGTTGGGTCAACTAATCTCAAAACCGTTCTTCCGAGTGTGGTTTTACCACAACCCGACTCGCCTACTAAGCCAAGCGTTTCCCCCGGATACACATCAAACGTTACATCATCAACCGCCTTTACTTCCTCCGTCACTTTTCCGAAGAAATTTGTTTTGAGAGGAAAATACGTTTTCAGGTTTTTAATCTGAAGAACCGGCTCTTTCGAGTACATTTCCTTGTGCGCTTGTTCTCTTTCTGCATCAGTTTCTATCTCTTTCTGAGTTGCTTCCGTCACCGTTTGAGCGATTTCTTCAATCTCACCAGCGTCATTTATTTTCATGAAATCAGAAACAACCGGCAGTCGCTTCAAACGCACATCCAACGGTGGACGACAAGCCAATAACCCTTTTGTGTACGGGTGTTTCGGATTACTGAAAATTTCCAAAACGGGACCTTGCTCTACAATTTTTCCTTTGTACATAACCACAACCTTATCGGCTAATTCGGCAATTACACCGAGGTCGTGCGTAATGAACATGATGCCCATGTCTTTCTCTCGCTGAAGTTTCAGCATCAAATCGAGAATGGTCTGTTGAACGGTTACATCTAGTGCGGTGGTCGGCTCATCAGCAATCAGAATACTCGGATTGCAACTCATTGCCATCGCAATCATCACACGCTGTTTCTGCCCACCAGAAATTTGATGCGGATACTGGTCAAAAATTGATTCAGGACGAGGTAACTGAACTTCTTTAAAAAGAGCAATCGTTTTCGCCTTTGCTTCTTTCTTATTCACCTTCTGGTGCAGCAAAATCGCTTCCATCACTTGATCACCGCAGGTAAAAACAGGATTCAACGAAGTCATCGGTTCCTGAAAAATCATGGCGATGTCATTCCCACGAATGGCGCGCATGTCTTTCTCGTTGAGTTTCACCAAATCAACCGAAGAGTTTTCGTCTTTGTGAAACAGAATTTCACCACCAGAAATCGTTCCTGGAGGATTAGGAATCAATCGCATTACCGAAAGGGATGTAACGGATTTTCCAGAACCAGATTCACCAACAATACCAATGGTTTCTCCACGATTGAGTGTAAAACTCACATCATTCACAGCCTTCATCACTTCTCCATCCGTGCGAAATTCCGTAACGAGATTTTTTATTTCCAACAATTTTCTATCTGACATGCGCTTCTAAAATCAGTTACCAAAATTATAAATAGTGAGAGAGAGCTTTGGTTGTCCAAACTCGATGCTTTCATCAGCCAAGCTAAACTCCAATTCTGCACCTGAATGGCGATGTTGCCAAACGAGGAAGCCTCCATCTTCATCCACTTCTCCGTAAGCCAAATTGTATTGATTAATCAATGATTCTTCAAACGCGTTGAGTTTTAAAGAATCAGGAAAGAAAATATCGGCCTGAATGGCGTAAAGTTTTTCTTGATCAAACTCATAGCGAACCAAAAGTTCAGACTCTTCCGCTTTGAATTCGCAGTTGAGCACGCCAGTTTCAGTCGAAGTCGGATTATCTTTTGCTGCACCTTTCAGCACTTTCTCGTAGCTATCTCCGATAGAATTACCCCTAAAGTGTGCATTTCCTTCGCCCATAATCGGCATCAACACATCTGGTTTAGAACCACATGAAAAGAGCGTAAAAGCTAGCGCGATGCACAAAACCGTTCTCATAATCCTATTATTTGGTCATCATCTAGAATTTCTTCTCCTCTAAATCGAAGTAACAACTGAGCTACCGCCAAGGTATCACGCTTGCAGTATTGTTCAATGCGGTCTAGGTCATTTTCTTCATAATAAACGCGCGCCACATCTTTTCCTTCAATATCTGTTTTGGGAGTTGGAACATCCAAAACATGAGTCAACAATTTAAGTGAAGTGTAGCTTTTCCAATCCCCAAATTTCCACATCTCCATCGTATCCAAATGCTGCACTTCCCATGGCTTTTTACCAACCATATTCAAAATCTTCGGAATCGGAATTCTGTTGATAATCATTCTCCGAGCGATGTATGGAAAATCGAACTCTTTACCATTGTGACCACACAAAAGATGGTTTGGAGCATTATAATGATTGTTCAGCATTTCACCGAATTCGCGGAGCAAAAGCACCTCATCATCACCATAGTATGAATGAAGTCTGAACTCCATTTTCCCGCCTTCTCGCAGCTTGAAACCACCAACCGAAATGCAGATAATCTTTCCAAATTCAGCATAGATTCCAGCGCGTTCGTACATCTCTTCGCCCGTTTGTTCTTGGCGCGAAAGTTTGCCTGCCTTGTCGTCCCATAGCGCTGTTGTTGTCTCATCCAACTTCTTGTAATCCGAATATTGCGGAACGGTCTCGATGTCGAGAAACAAAATTTTGGTAAGATCGAGATGAAGCAACATGATTAGCGAATCAGAATTCCTGGTCGTTCTACCAAAGGTATTTGAATGAGGTTGTCTTCCAACACGCTGTCAGGAACAAAAATATACTTGCGATCATGAATCACTCCATCGATGTAAAAAGTAAGCATGTATTCGTTGTTTAAACCAAACACATCAGGCATAATCTTCTCAATCTTCTGAAAGGAGTTTGCACCAACTTCATCATGGAAATGACGTAACGTTGAGGTCTTTATTTCCTCATCATTAATATTTCCATAGCCTTTGGAAGCTACAATGATGTTTTTCAGCTCAACGGTTTTGTGGTTAATGAGGTAAACGCCCCATTCGGCATCTACATTATCGGTTTCCTTGACAACTGCCATTGAAACACCCTCAACCTTCGGAATATGTATGTCTTTTCTCACGTGTGCAAACGTATTTAAAAATGGCATTCGCTCCACTCAATAACGGCATGGGTAAACTCAAAAATTTGAAACCCGAAACAAATAGGAAAGACTTTTGACTAGCTGCCTTGAAGCACCAACACAAACTCGCCTTTGATTGGATTGTTCTCGTAATATTTAATCACCTCAGGAATAGTTCCGCGCACAGTTTCTTCGTGCAGCTTACTTATTTCCCGCGAAATAGACACAATTCGTTCTGAACCAGCAGCCTCCAGCAATTGACTTAGTGTTTTCAAAATGCGGTGCGGACTTTCGTACAATACACAAGTTTCTTTGCGTTGAACTATATCTGCTATACGGGTAGCACGGCCTTTTTTATGGGGCAAAAAACCTTCGTAGTAGAACTTCTCGCAAGGCAAACCACTATTAACCAAGGCTGGCACAAATGCCGTTGAACCAGGCAGCGTAATTACCTCGTTTCCTTGTTTTATCGCTTCGCGAACAAGAAGAAATCCAGGGTCTGAAATAGCTGGTGTTCCAGCATCACTTACCAAAGCAATTGTTTGTCCAGCATTCAAAGCATCCACCCAACGAGCAACAACCTTATGTTCGTTATTGAGATGAAATGCGCTCATTGGCGTGCCAATTTCATAATGCTTCATCAGCTTGCCTGAGGTACGTGTATCCTCAGCCAAAATATGGTCCGCATCCTTTAACATATTGATGGCGCGGAAGGTCATATCTTCCAAATTGCCGATTGGTGTTGGTACTACAAAAAGCTTCCCCATTAGTACGTTGCAACAAAATCAGTTAGCAATCTAAAAATGTCTTCAAACTCCGTAAGCGGTAACGTTTCTGGCACATCATAAACATCATGATATGCTTGAATTCCGCCCATTGTGTAAATGTAAAAACATGGAACACCAGCTTCAGAAAACGGGTAATGATCGGAAATAGCAGCCTTTCCGCGCTTCTTCACTTTTACTAAATATTCTCTTTCAGAATTAATTTTTGAAAGCAATTCAAACTCCTTTGTGTGCACTGCTCCGTTCACCACGGTTATTCCTTCATCGCCTGTACCGAGAATATCTAAGTTGATGAGGAATTCAATGTCTTTCAACGGAAACATTGGGTTTTGAACGTAGTGCATGGAACCTAAGAGACCTGCTTCTTCTCCAGCAAATGCAATGAAAACGATGGAATACTTCGGCTGATTTTCGGGCTTCGCATAATGCTTCGCGAGATTTAAAAGCATGGTCACGCCACTTGCATTATCGTTCGCTCCACGAAAAATCACATCCTTCCCCATCTTACCCAAATGGTCGTAATGTGCGGTAATAGCAAGAAACTTGTCAGGCTCTTCGCTACCCTCAACAAACGCCAATACGTTCTGGGTCCTATGCTTCTTGTCAAAGTCGGCTTTAATATTTACCTCAAGCGTTGTTGCTTCCGAAATCCACGCATCACGTTTTACAATAAACTGCGCAATTGGCGCTTGCTGTTTTGCCACAGTCCACGTTAGTTTTGTGTCTGATAATCGGATAATTCCTTTCGCGCCAGCTTTTTTAAACCCTTTAAGCAACGCCATTCTAATTGATGGAGGCAATTGCGAAATCAGCGTATCATCCAAGACAACAAAACCACTATAGTTGGCAGTGCTGTCAATTACTCGTCCAGAAGGTGCAATCTGTGGCAGCTTGTTCACATACATCAACTCAAACCTACCGCGAACGCTAGGCGCGTTTGCCTCTACGTGAAAATTCTTCCCAACCTCTAACGGTTTTCCATCAACCGAAAGTTCCACCTTGTCTGGAAACGTATTTACCGGCATAATAAATGGCTGGTAATAATTGAAATTCCAAGCGTACAGTTCGTGGTCTTTAAACTCCTGCTCGATGTAGTAAGCAGCTGCATTATCGCCATCTTCCACATATCCGCGTCCAGCAAGTTCATCGGAACACAATTGGTTCAAAACTTGGCGTGCATATTCCATGTCTTGCGACATTGCCAATTGGGCGGAGAATAAAAAAGAAACAAGCAGCGTGTATCTCATTGCGGCTGCTAATTTACCTGAATTGAGATTTGTTTGAGTCGCAGTCATTTGGTAAACGTATTTCTTCGTTTACCAAAAAGCCAGCCAACCGTTTTGATGGTGCCGTTGGACAGGAATACCTCAACGCATGAGAATAAGTATCTTCGCGACCCCTTTTCAAAATTGACATGACGCAATCATTGACACAACAAGCAATTGATGTTTCCGACTTGGCCGAAAATTTGGTCGGTTCAGAGATTATTAAAATTGCTGGCGAAATAAATGCGCGCATTGCCCAAGGCGAGGAAATCACGAACCTTACAATTGGTGATTTTGACCCATCGATTTATGCGCTTCCTAAAGCTTTACTGAACGAAATTGTGGCTGCTTATGAAGCTGGACACACCAATTATCCGCAGGCAAATGGAATGGAGGTGCTCCGGGAGTCCGTCAGCAATTATATTGGGAGGCGCCAAGAACTTGAATATCACAACAGCGATGTGTTAATTTCTGGAGGTGCTCGCCCGTTGATTTATGCTGCTTACCGGGCCTTGGTAAACAAAGGAGATAAGGTTATTTTCCCTATTCCAAGTTGGAATAATAACCACTACACGTATTTGAACTTTGCCACTCCTGTTGTAGTAGACACCAAGCCCGAAAACAAGTTTTTGCCAACTGCCGATGACCTGCGACCACATATTCAGGATGCTTCGTTAATTGCATTATGCTCGCCATTAAATCCAACAGGAACTTCGTATTCTAAAAAAGCGCTGCTAGAGATTTGCGATTTGGTTATTGAGGAAAACAAACGCAGAGGTGGACAGAAGCCACTTTATGTTCTCTACGATCAAATTTATTGGGCATTAACACTTGGAAACACGAAGCATTACGATCCTGTTTCGTTGCGACCAAAAATGCGGAAGTACACCGTTTATGTTGATGGAATTTCCAAGGCGTTTGCCGCTACAGGAGTTCGCGTTGGTTGGGCTTTTGGTCCAACAAAAGTGATTGCCAAAATGAAGGCACTACTAAGTCATGTTGGTGCTTGGTCTCCAAAACCGGAGCAGATTGGTAC
>DMRV01000401.1 GCA_003456455.1 Flavobacteriales bacterium | reverse complement strand
TTACTACTCGCAACGCTCATCATTACAGCCACGTCATGTGGAGATCAGAAAATTGATACGACCAAGGCACGTGAAGAAATGGAGGACCGTGAAATCAAAGTTGTCTCAGATGCAGAGATTGTTGAGAGAGCTATGGAAATGGGAAAGGCCATCGCTCAAGATTTTATGGTAACAGTAGTTCGTGAGCCTCTTTCTGGAACGGAAGTTATCAACACAGACTTCGGCCCTGACTCAATTTATCAAAAGCATCGTTACTTTTTCGATGACCCCGAAGACCTCAACGGAAAGGCGCTTCAGGTATTTGAAGCCTATTTATATAATCGTGAAAACGATATCGAATCAGAGCCTAACCTTCAGAAAATAAATAATGGAATCGTCCTTTATTATACCACTCCTATGTATGCCGATAGCGTAATCGTAGGCATGTGGGCAATAGAGATTCCACGAAAAAATGTGGTCTTGAGTATAAAGAACTAGACCTCTTTGTAACGGAAACAGTCGCTGACATGGTCATTCACAAGGCCACAAGCTTGCATGTAGGCATACATAATGGTGCTGCCAACAAACTTAAACCCTCTTTTCTTCAGGTCCTTGCTCAGCTTATCTGAAACTGAAGTGGTTGCTGGAACTTCAGCCATCGATTTCCAATGATTGACAATGGGGTTTCCCTCCACAAAAGACCAGATGTACTTATCGAAAGTGCCAAACTCTTGCTGCACTTTCAGAAAGTTCTGAGCATTCGTAACGGCACTCTTAACTTTCAGTCGATTTCTAATAATGCTCGGGTGTAATAAAAGCGTTTCCTGTTCTGCCTGACTAAACTCCGCAACTACCTCTGGGTCAAAATCTGAAAATGCTTTGCGATAGCCGCCCCTCTTTTTCAGGATCGTTGACCAATTAAGTCCGGCCTGTGCTCCTTCGAGAATTAAAAATTCAAAATGAATACGATCATCATGTACCGGTACACCCCATTCTTCATCATGGTATTTGATATAGTCTTCAAAAGAACCTTCGCACCAACTACATCTCGTTTTCATAGTATTAAATTAATGTCGATCGTTTATCCTTGTGAGAGGCTTATATATCGTCTCCGTGTATTAATGTACGTAGCTCCCCGCGTTAATATCAATTGTCGTTCCCGTAGCATGGTCCGCTAAACCGCTAGCCAATAGAACCACCATTGGCGCGATGTTCTTAGGTTCGGTTAACTCCGTCAAAGCAATATCATCTAGCGCAAAGGACTCTCCATATTGATCCATAAAGTCTTGCGCCATGTCAGTGCGTACAAACCCAGGAGCTATGTTGAATGCTTTTATGTTCTGCTTTCCACAATGTCGGGCAATCGACCTGGTTAAAGAAGGAATCGCTCCTTTAGAAGCTCCGTAGGCCAAGTAGTCCATTGTATCTCCGCGAAATGCTGCCCTTGAGGAAATATTTACGATCCGGCCTCCTCCAACTGTTTCGAAATGCTCAATGGCTTTTTTACACAAAAGACCCGTGGCCCGTGTGTTTACAGCAAATGTCTTTTCCCAATCCGCCAACCAATCCGTATCATCCATATGAATATCCGATGACATGGCGATACCAGCATTATTCACAAGCACATCGAGTTGTCCAAAATGACCAACTACTTGTTTAAACAATGACATTGGCGCAGAAGCCTGCTCTAAGCTTGCTTGAAATGCAAAAGCACTGTTTCCAAGTGATGCACAAAGGTTTTCTGCCAATTGCTGGTTTGAATTGTAATGAACGGCAACGGTAGCCCCCGCTTCAGCGAGCCCTTCACATATTGCCTTCCCAATACCTCTAGAACCTCCTGTAACCAATACGACTTTTCCTTTTAAAGAAATCTCCATGTTTAAATGCTTTTGGTCTAATAAATTACATTCTTATGGGTGCTAAAAGCACCTTGCCGAATTAAACACGAATAATTCCCAAACACAACGAATTATGAAAAGACATCATTTCTTGATTACCTGCTGTTTCTTAATCTTGCAGCAAGCGAGTCTAGCTCAAGTCACATTTGAGGAATATAATCCACCATCATCACTCGTTGTTCCTGAAAACCCAATTTCCAAATCGAAATTTCCCTTTATTGATGTACACAGTCACCAATGGAGAATGGGAGAAAGAGACCTTAATGAGCTTGCTTCCGAAATGGACGGACTAAACATGGGCTTGATGGTCAACCTCTCTGGAGGTAATGGCAAGGCAATAGTCGATGCCAATAAAAACATCCAAGGAAACCAACCCAAGCGCTTTCTTGTATTTGCCAACGCTAACTTCAACAACATTGATGATGACTGGGGGCCAAGAGCCGCTGCTCAGCTACAAAGAGATTTTGAACAAGGTGCTCGAGGACTTAAGATATTCAAGAGCTTAGGCTTTTCTGTAAAAGATGAGGATGGAAACCGAGTGGCTGTTGACGACCCAAGGTTAGATCCGTTGTGGGCAAAGTGTGGTGAGCTTGGCATTCCCGTTTTGATTCACACGGCCGACCCAAAACAGTTTTGGGAGCCGTTTGATGCTAATAATGAGCGTTGGTTAGAGCTTAAAACACACCCAAGACGAAAAAGAGAAGACAATGACCCTGCGCCTTGGGCTCAAATGATTGAGGAACAGCATAATGTTTTTAAGAAGCATTCGAAGACCACTTTCATTGCAGCTCACATGGGCTGGTATGGCAATGATCTTGCGCATTTAGGCGATTTGCTAGACGAAATGCCAAATATGATGGTTGAGATCGGAGCCGTTATCGCTGAATTAGGAAGGCAACCGAGGTTCGCCAAAGCCTTTATGGAAAAGTATCAAGACCGAGTACTCTTTGGAAAGGATGCCTATAACCCCGATGAATACCCAACTTACTTTAGGGTATTAGAATCCGAAGATGAATATTTTCCCTACTACAAAAAGTATCATGCCTATTGGAAAATGTATGGCCTAGGACTCTCTGATGAAGTGTTGAAAAAGATATACTATAAGAACGCAATCCGTATCATACCGGGTATTGACGCTAGCGCATTTCCTAAGTAACCAAAAACTCAGACCTTATTAATCCCGATTCAGGATATGAAAGCGCTAGTCTAGCCTATTCCCCTTCAAATCCAACAACTCAGCGGCTACGTTTGTAGTATGCAAGAACAGAATCACTTAAGTCAAAACATTATGAGACGGATGCTGCTATTTGTAGGAATTGGAATTGGCTTACTCATCATTGCCAATGAATCTAAAGCCCAGAAGAGTGTTTCTATGTATGGTAAAGTAACTACCGTAAGTGGAGACAAATATACTGGTGCTATTAGATGGGGTACTGATAATTCTCAAAAGGCCGAGGTCTTTTGGGTAGAGCTATTCAACGGAACAAAAACTTCTAATGATTTTCTGCGATTCCTTACAAAGTCTGAGGTCCAAGAGCTATCTGGAAAAGAAGAAGGTGATTCCTGGTTAAATCTTGATTTAGGCGTTCTAAGCATCTGGGAAGACAAATTCTCAAGGACTCAACATGAGTTCAAATCACGGTTTGGCGATATAAAATCAATCGAACCCCTAAGAAGAGACCGGGCCAAAGTGACCCTAAAAAACGGTGCTGTTTTGGAAATAGCAGGAGGAAATAGTGAAGACCTCGGTGGTTCAATTGGTGTCTTGGATTTTGAATTAGGAGAGGTTAAACTGTCTTGGGGTCGTATTGACAAGGTTGAGTTTATGGCTGCTCCAAAAGGCTATAAGGAAACTTTCGGGGAACCGATATACGGTATTGTGAACGCTGGTAGAAAAGGGACTTTCAAAGGCAGTGGGGACCCCGAGTACATCAGATGGGAAGACATTAAAAATATTACGTTTAACTAATTCAAAGAGGGGCCTGACCCAAAAGTCAAAAACAATTCTTCATAAGTTGATTGCTTTAAGGTCG
>DMRV01000473.1 GCA_003456455.1 Flavobacteriales bacterium | reverse complement strand
CAGCAATCAACAGTTGTGAATGAGATTCCAGTAGTTTCTTTTACAGGACTTTCAGCAGCGTATTGTGAAGACGCTTCTAATGTATCGCTTATAGGAACACCTTCTGGTGGAACATTTGCAGGTCCTGGAATCATTGGAAATTCGTTTAGCCCGGTTGCAGCGACCAGTGGTTTACATACAATCGTTTACACCTATACGGATGGAAGCGGATGTACAAACACCAGCGTGCAGCAGGTAACTGTTAATGACTTGCCGCTTCCGGTAATAACACCTTCCGGTGCTTCTGAGATTTGTGCTGGCGAGAATATTACACTTGATGCTGGTGCAGGTTTTGCAAGTTATTTATGGAGCAATGGTGCTAACGGACAGTCTATTACCGTAAGTGCTGCTGATGATTACAGTGTAACCGTGACTGCATCAGCAGGATGTGTTGGCACATCTGCTGATGTAACTGTCATTGTCAATTCCTTGCCTGTCGTAGATCTTGGTTCAGACACAATAGTTTGTATAGGTTCATCGGTGGCGCTTGATGCTGGTAACCCAGGTTTAGATTATTCTTGGTCAACCTTGGAAATTACACAGTCCGTTACTGTTTTTACAACAGGTGTTTATTCAGTTGATGTTACGGATGCCAGCGGTTGTGTTGGGACAGATGACATTTTAGTGTCAGTTAGTACACTGCTCGACCCAGTTGTTGTGGCAGATGGACCAGTCATTTTCTGCGATGGAGATTCTGTTACGTTGGATGCGGGTGCAGGATATCTAGATTATTCATGGAGCAATGGTTCTAATGACCAATTCATAACTGTTTCTACTTCAGGCGTGTTTGAAGTTACGGTTGTTGATCAGTTTGGATGTTCTGGAGTAGATGAGGAGATTGTTTCTATTCTTCAGCTCCCGAATGCGGTTATTCAGCCAACGGGGCCTATAGTTATTTGTAGCGGTGATACGATAGTCCTTTCTGCAAGCAATACATTCGCTTCTTACGAGTGGAGTCCTGGCTTACAGGCTACACCTTCAATTGAAGTTTCGGAGGCTGGCACATATACTGTAACCGTGGTTGATCCGAATAACGGGTGTGAGGCTACTTCAGATGCAGTTCTCGTAACTGTTAACAGTAGTGTGCCGCCAACAATTGTCCCAAGTGGTGCTACGGAGTTCTGTGCTGGTGAGAGCGTCAGTCTATCTGTTGCTCCAGGGCCTTACAGTTCATTCCTTTGGTCAAGCGGGTCTACTACACCTTCTATTGTGGTAACGCAAACAGGGGATTACGGAGTTAGCGTGCTTGATGCCAATGGTTGTTTAGATACTACGCTACTCGGCAATCCGCTTTCTATACAGGTATGGGATCCTAATCCTCAGGTGGCAGAACAGGGAGATTCCTTGGTTGTAGTTAACGGACCATTCGTACAGTATCAATGGTATTTTAATGGTGTGCCAATTCCGGGGGCAATAGCCGATTTTCATATTCCTACTGAAAGTGGAAACTTCTATGTTGAGGTTTGGGATGAAAACGATTGTCAGGATGGCTCGTCCAATATTGAGTACACCTTTATATCCGGAATTACCGACTTGGGCAGCTTGTACGACATCAAGGTTTATCCTAACCCAACAAGCAACTTCTTCACCTTGGAGGTTGATTTTGGGAAACGGATTTCTGGAACAATTTCACTGATGGATATTACTGGACGTCAAATTATTACTCCAGAAAATCTATCAGATGTTTCAAGCATCAGAAGAACTTTTAACGTGGAGCATCTTGCCAAGGGCGTATATCAACTAAGATTGGTAACACAGGAAGGCGTAGCAGTTAAGAGTGTTATTAGGAATTAAGGAATTCCTTTTGCCGTTGGAATGAGTTTTTGATGGATAAATAACAGTCCACTCTTAAGTTCTACCACTGAAGTTGAGACTAGAATAATTTAAGAAATCGGCAGGTCGTGTTCCACACACGGTCTGCCGATTTTAGTTTAATCCATCATATTTGGTTTAATACAGACCAAATGTGGGCGCTATAGTGCTGCAATTTGGATTTCACGTTTAATGGGACGGCTACTGTTGGTGTTGGGTTGTGGACATCTACAGGCCTAGGAACAGCAGCTTTTAAGGACGATTTAGACGTTAATACGGATGTTACAGTTTCCGTTTAAGGAACGTATACCTTTAGACGGACTGAGATAAATGGAACATGCTCAGATACTTCCTTTAATGTGGAGTTCACATTTACTGGAATAACTGATTTGGTCAAACCGTATAACATTGACATTTATCCGAATCCAACTAACGAGAATTTTACGTTAGAAGCAGATTTTGGAAAATTGGTTAAGGTGACCTTGATTCTCACAGACGTTACTGGAAGAGAAGTTATGCAGCCTGAAGTAATTGAGGATGTATCTTCTATTCGAAGAAGCTTTACTATCGGTCATTTGGGCGCTGGAATCTATAGTGTCCAATTGGTTACGAATGAAGGCGTAGCAACTAAGCGATTAGTTAAAAGATAATTTCCTTAGACATATTGTTTGTATTTAAGAAGGAGGGGCTTGCCCCTTTTTCTTTGTTCTAAAGGAATATTAGTTTTGAACAATAATTTGAGGGTGAAAAAATCTTACTTTAGACCGTTGAATTTTTAAATCTAACCCCGAATAGAAATTCCATGAAACATATTTTACTCTTTGCTGTTTTCTGCGTGACATTTCTCCTTAACTACGGTACTGCGCTCTCACAGACGGTCTCTCGTTCATATGTGGCGCCCTCTTCTGTAAGTATTGACGGTGTAGGGAATTACGGTAGTACTCAACCGTCAGTCTCGTTTACGAACAATGACTTTACAGCTGGATGTTTAATTTCAGATGTTGATGTTGTAATCGGATGGGCGAAAACGGCTGGAACATGCGGAGCGCCTACTGGAGGTAATTCGTTTCACGCTGAGACGAGTTTTAGGGTGAATGGACCTACAGGATCTGAGATACTTGCTGTTCCGGGAACATGGTCGGGAAATCAGTCGACCACATCGGTTGTAACAACATTTAGCATGGGAAACCCGATACCTAGTGGTACTCCTGTAACTGGAACATTCAATCCCAACAATGGAGATTTAGGTAATTATATAGGCGACCCAGTGGCAGGTTCTTGGTCTCTTGATATTGGCGATAATGCTGCCGGAGATCCGGTATGTTTAGTCTATTATCAGGTTGATATTACAACGGCTCCTGATGTTGCCGCACCAGTTCTTACGGTTCCCGCAAATATAGCGGTCAACGCTGATCCAAATTCTTGTAGTACTACCGTAACTTTTACTGCGCCAACTGCTACCGATGCTTGTGGAGCGACTGTTGTACAAACGGCAGGGCCTAACAGCGGAAGTATTTTTACCGTTGGAACGACCAACATTACATATGAAGCTACAGACCCGTATGGAAACACTTCTACAGAATCATTCACGGTTACTGTAAATGATGCACAAATTCCAGTAATCACTTGCCCTGGAACTGTCTTCGCGGGGTGTAATACGACAGTTAATTATCCATTGCCTACTGCTACTGATAACTGCCCTGGTGTTACTGTTAACGTTGCTCCGGGTAGTATTGCTTCTGGAGGAATATTCCCGGCTGGAACCACTTCAGTAACCTATGATGCAGAGGATGCCTCGGGTAACACTGCTTCATGTACGTTCGATGTGTTAATTGACACCGAGTCAACCGCACCAACTTCTATAACGGCTAGCGCGAGTGTTGCATGTGCCGGTGCTCCAGTTACGCTTACTGTAAATGGTGGTACATTAGGTACTAATGCACAATGGCTTTGGTACATAGGGGCTTGCGGAGGTCAGCTTGTAGGTTCTGGGCCTTCGATTGTTGTCAACCCATTGTCAACTGCTAATTATTTTGTTAGAGCAGAGGGACCATGTAATGCTACAACCTGTGTTGATGTTGTCATAGATGTTACAGCGGCACCGTCTCTTGGTTTTGGTAACATTGGCGGACCTTCCGCCTGTGGAGCTTCGGATGGTAGTATTACCGCTATTGCGTCTGGTGGAGCAGCGCCTTACACGTATACTTGGAGCAATGGATCCGTTGGTGCTACTATTTCTGGACTGTCTGCTGGTCCTTATGAGGTACTTGTAACAGATGCTACTGGATGTACAGACTTTTCTACAATTTCATTGAATGACCCAGGGGCTTCTCAAGTATTCTTATCTAGCTCTAATCCGTTAAATACTATTTGTGAGGGAGAAAGTGTAACGTTTACCGCAACAGGTGCTTTTCAGTATCAATATTATATTGATGGAGTTCCTGTTAGTACACAAAATCCGTTCACCACCAACTCTCTGCAAGATGGTCAAACGGTATATGTAGTAGGAACGGATTTTAACTTTTGTTCGTACACTACTCAAGGTATTGTTCATACTGTATTTGAAGTGCCGGGAATTACAGAAACAGTTTCTGACCCTTCCGCCTGCGCTACTCCTGATGGTGTGATTCAGACTTCAGTATCTGGAGGACTTCCTCCGTATTCTTATTCTTGGAGTAACACTGAAATTACTCCTAATATTTCTGGATTGTTTGCAGGACCCTATGCTTTGACAGTTACTGATGATAACGGATGTTCTTCAACTGAAACTTATGCGTTAAATGATCCTGGCGCATTGCCAGTCTCATTGGCGAGTAGCGAAGACCCTACGAATGAAATTTGCGATGGCGAGAGCGTTACGTTTACGGCATCGGGTTCCGTTGATTATGAGTTTTTTATAAATGGTGTGTCAGTCTCTACTACCAACCCTTATGTTACCACAACGTTGGTTGATGGTGAATCTGTAGTTGCTACAGGTACAGATGGCGCAAACTGTACAGCTACAAGTAATATTATTAATCCTATTGTTAACCCAGGACCAATTGTAACGTTGGTTCCAGACGATGCTGATACTACAATCTGTGTTGGAGAAAGTATATCCTTCTTCGCTGCTGGAGGTATTGTTTACGAATTCTTCGTTGATGGTGTATCTCAAGGTGCTCCGAGCACTACAACTGTATTCGTTACTTCTACCATTACCAATGGCCAAGTAGTTTCAGTTATTGCAACTGATGCTAATCAATGTGGAGTTGAGAGTGCAGGAATTCCTGTAACGGTTAGCAATAGCCCTACTATTAGCATTACCTCTTTCTCAGACCCTACATCATGTGGTGCTACAGATGGTGTAATTACTACTGAAGCCGTTGGCGGCACACCAAGTTACACTTATCAGTGGGGACATGGCCCTGTAGGACCAACCGTTGCGACCCTTAATGCTGGGTCTTATTTTGTCGAAGTGACCGATGATGCAGGTTGCACAGCTTCAACCAGTCAGTCTTTAAGTGATGTTGGTTCAAGTCCGACTACTTTGACTTCGACAGCAACTAACAGTACAATTTGTGGTGGAGACGAAGTGACTTTTACGGGGTCCGGAGCGTCTACTTACATATTCTTCGTAAACGGAGCGCAGGTTTCTACTCAAAACCCTTTTATAACTGATGCTTTAATTGATGGAGATATCATTGCGGTGTTGGGACTGGATACGCAGCTTTGTGCTGCCACTAGCGTTCCCGAAACCTATACAGTACATCCTGAAATTGAAGTAGGCATTGTATCTTCTGTAAACCCTTCTACATGCGGTGCAGCGGATGGTTTTGCAAGTGCAATTACTATCGGTGGTGTTCCTACTTATCAATATGTTTGGACACCTACAGCTCAAAGTGACCCTCTTGCAGTTGGGTTGAGTGCAGGGCAGTATTCGGTTACAGTTACTGATGTTAATGGTTGTAGTTCTACTGATGTGGTCTCGTTAAGTGACCCAGGTTCTTTAACTGTATCTTTAAATGCAGACCCTACAGGTCTAACCATTTGCGAGGGTACGCCAATTGAGTTTACCGCATCAGGCGCTGACACATATGAATTCTTTGTGGACGGGTTGTCTGTGGGAACTGCAAATCCTTATCTCTCATCAGTAGTTGCTGACGGTGAAACAGTCGTAGCTGTCGGGTCAGATTTAAGCAATTGTACAGCTACTAGTCCAGGACTTTCTTACAACGTTCTTAGCGTACCAGCGGTTAGTTTGAGTCTTCCAGCTACAGCGTGTACAAATGAAGAACTAGTCGAATTGTTAGGAGGGTCGCCAATTGGTGGTTCTTACACGGTAATTTATGATGGATTCCCGGTAACTGGAGACTTATTTTTTCCTGACCTAGCTGGAGAAGGAGCGATTAACGTGGATTACACCTTTGAGGCTGCTAATGGTTGCGCTGCAACTGCTTCTGCTAACTACAACGTTCTTTTAGCTCCACAAGTTGATTTAGGTAACGACACAACTGTGTGTGCTATTACCTTGGATGCTGGCGGAGGTTATACTTCTTATGATTGGACGAATGGTGAGACCAGTCAAACAGTATTAACTGATGTTACAGCTGTATATGAGGTTACGGTTGTAGATGCCAATGGCTGTATTGGTACAGACGATATTGTAGTGATTGTTAATCCTATTCCAGACCCAGTTATTACTCCTGGAGGAACATTAGAATTCTGTATCGGGGATACCGTAACCCTATCAGGCGAAGCAGGATTTGATACCTATGTATGGTCTCCAACGGGAGATGTTTCTGAAACGACTGAGTGGTATCAATCAGACACTGTTGTTCTTACCGTTACCAACCAATTCGGTTGCGAAGGAACGAGCGAGGTAATACTTGTTGCGAATATGCCAATGCCAATTAGTAGTGTAACTGCTGATGGTCCACTGGAATTCTGTGTTGGCGAGTCGGTAAACTTGTCTGCTGATGCTGGTTACGCTTCATATTTATGGAATAGCGGTTCAACCACGCAGACAGTAAATGTTATTGAATCTGGTGATTACTGGCCTACAGTTTTGGATGGAAACGGTTGTATCGACAGTTCGTTACAGTCCACACCAGTTACGGTAACTGTTTGGACACCAGAGCCACTTGTTCTTGAGTCTGGAGATTCATTGATAATGACAAACCCAGGCGATTTTGTTTCATACCAATGGTTCTACGGAGCTGGGCCGTCAAGTTTGGCACCTATTCCTGGAGCTACAGACGGTACGTATGTAATCACCGAAAGAGGTTATTATCAAGTATGTGTGGTTGATGCTAATGGCTGTGAAGGCTGCTCATTCGTTTACGAAATGACCTGTTGCGTTGGCATAGAAGAAGCTAGCTTTGAAGGAAATGTGAGCGTTTACCCTAACCCGAATAACGGACAGTTTACCGTTGAGGTTGAAATGCCTAGACAAATGGATATGACTGTTGGCCTATACGACATAGTTGGTAAGCAAGTATGGTTAGACCAAGGTTTAGGAAATACAAGCAGCTTACGCAAACAGTATGACCTTAGCCATATGCCTGATGGTGTTTACTTCCTCCGTATTTATGCCGATAACCAAATGACTGTTCAGAAGCTTATTAAGCAGCAATAGGTGCCGAATTGATGCAAAAGAAAAGCCCCGCCAATTTTGGCGGGGCTTTTTCGTTCGAGATATGTGGTGATTGATTAACCTCTCAAATGATAACTCTTCGGTTGAACGAAGGTTCTAATGCCAGCATGAGAAAGTGTTGAGCCCAGACCAGAAGCTCCTCGTCCACTCCAAGGAATGTTCGGACTCACACGGTCACAGCAATTCCAGTAAACGTTTCCAGAATTAAGCTGTTGCATGAGGTCAAGAGCGCGATTTTCATTTTTCGTGTACACAGCTGACGTCAGGCCATAAGGTGTATCAAGCATCAACTCAATGGCTTCGGCATCATCTTTCACTTTTTGAATACCGATGATTGGTCCGAAGCTTTCATCCATCATCACTTTCATGGAATGATTTACATTAGAAATAACTGTTGGCTCGAAGAAATAACCAGTCTTATCCAAACGTTTTCCGCCAAGTAGGAGAGAAGCACCTTTATCAACAGCATCCTTTACCTGATCTTCTAAAACAGCTAGTTGCTGCGGTCTGGTAAGCGACCCAAGGAAAGTTTCTTCATCCGTTGGATTACCCAATTTCATTTGCTTAGCCTCTTCCACGTAAGCAGCAATGTATGCATCATAGACGCTCTCATGCACGTAAATGCGCTCCACAGCGCAACAGCTTTGTCCGTTGTTGTAGAATGCACCTTCAACGCCTGCAGCAGCAGCAGCTTTCACGTCTACATCTTCAGATACGTACATCGGGTCTTTTCCTCCCAGTTCTAATCCAACAGGAACAAGTTTACCCGCTACACGCTCCGCAATGTATTTTCCTGTGGCATAAGAGCCAGTAAAAAAGTAACCGTCAAGCGGAAGGTTAAGCAATGCTTCACCAGCTTCCTTAGCACCAATCACCACTTGAAAAACATCTTTTGGAATACCAGCTTTCCACAGCATTTCTGCCATGTTTAAACCAGTAAGCGTGCTGTATTCTGATGGCTTATAAAGCACAGCGTTTCCACCAATAAGAGCTGGAATGAACACGTTGAAACCAACCAAAATAGGGTAGTTCCAAGCCGAGATGTTTGCGATAACGCCAAGCGGTTCGTACACGATTTTCTCGCGTGTAGCACCTTCAGATACCATCCACTCTTCGGCAAGATATTTCTCACTGTTTTCTACGAAGAATTGGCTTCGCCCAAGCCCACCGTTAATCTCTCCTTTTGCTTGTCCCAATGGCTTACCTACTTCGGAAGTAAGGTCAGCAGCAATCTTATCTGCATTCGCCAACATTAGTTCGTTGAACTTGGCAATGCAAGCAATTCGCTCTTTTAAAGGAACTTGTGCCCAAGCTTTCTGCGCGATTTTTGCTGTTTCATACTTTTCTTGTATTGAAGTTGCGTTGTCTTCAGCAACTTCTTTAATGACCGCTTCCGTAGCGGGATTGATGATTTTCATTTGTCTGTTTTAGCGAATGATATAAATGTATCGATGATTTTGAATGGGTCAATGAGCGTATCGCCCATGGTGTGGAAGAATTCAGGATGCCATTGCACGCCCATAATCTTTCCTGGTTCTGCACTTTCGTGAATAAATGCTTCGAGAATATTGTCTTCTGATGAGTAGGCTTGCGGCAACAACCCTTTTCCAAGGTCTTTAACAGCCTGATGGTGAACTGAGTTTACCATTGGGTT
>DMRV01000072.1 GCA_003456455.1 Flavobacteriales bacterium | reverse complement strand
CAATTCAAATTTTCCGTTGTTGAAAGCGTCACTTCCAACATAAGCTTCAATTTTTTCAAGTTCGGATGGTATGAAACCTTCCACCATATCGCACGAGACTTTTCGGCCGTCTTCTAATTCAGCACCACGCTGAATCCATTGCCAAACTTGCGTTCTTGAGATTTCAGCAGTGGCTGCATCTTCCATCAAGTTATAGATGGCAGCAGCTCCGTTTCCACGTAACCAACTTTCGATGTATAGAATACCTACGTTGATGTTCTTGCGAACGCCTTCTTCTGTGATAGTTCCTTTTGGAACTTCAATCAGGTCTGCAGCAGTAATCGTTTCTGTCCGCGCTTTGGTGATTTGGTTTGGCGTTGGCATATATTCATTGAATACATCCAGTGCCGTTTGAACCAATCCTGGATGCGCAACCCATGTTCCATCGTGTCCGTTTTTTGCTTCGCGGATCTTATCGTTCTTCACTTTATTCACCGCAGCTTCGTTGGCCGCCTCATCTCCTTTAATAGGAATGAAAGCTGCCATTCCGCCCATGGCGTGAACCGCGCGCTTGTGGCATGTTTGAATTACCAATCTTGAGTAAGCATCCATAAACGGAGAGGCCATTGTAACCTGATCACGGTTCGGAACGATGAATTCTGGATGATTTCTAAAACGCTTGATGTATGAGAAGATGTAATCCCAACGTCCGCAGTTCAAACCTGCAGAGTGGTCTTTTAACTCCCAAAGAATTTCGTGTAGTTCAAAAGAAGCAAGAATAGTTTCGATAAGAACAGTCGCTTTGATTGTTCCTTGAGCAATGCCTAATTCATCCTGTGCCATTACAAAAGCATCGTTCCATAAACGTGCTTCTAAGTGACTTTCCATTTTTGGAAGGTAGAAGTAAGGGCCACTTCCAATTTCCAATAGTTGATGAACATTATGGAAGAAATAAAGACCGAAATCGAAAAGACCACCTGAACAAGGCTCGCCATCAATCATTAGTCCTTTCTCTAGTAAGTGCCATCCACGTGGACGAACAAGCAGTGTTGCTACTTTATCGTTTAGCGCATATTTCTTTCCGTTTGCTGGATTTTCAAATGTGATGGTTCTTTTGTTTGCATCACGAAGGTTAATCTGTCCACTAAGGTTGTTGTCCCAAGATGGGCAGTTGCTGTCCTCAAAGTCAGCCATAAACATCTTGGCGCCTGAGTTTAAAGCATTGATTACCATTTTGCGGTCAACTGGTCCAGTAATCTCAACTCTTCTGTCTAATAGGTCTTCCGGAAGAGGAGCGACCGTCCATTCGCTTTCACGGATGTGAGCCGTTTCCGGAAGGAAGTCTGGAAATTTTCCGTTGTCAATTTCAGCTTGTCGAACCTGACGAGCTGCAAGTAATTCCGCTCTTCGTCCGTTAAATGCACGGTGAAGTTTTACAACGAATGCAACGGCATCTGGAGTAAGAATCTCTTCATAACCAGCTTTCAGTTCTCCTTTTATTTCAACGCCTTCCATAGCAACAGTTAATTCTGACATATCCTTGAATTTGCTGCAAAGATAATAATGGAAATGACACTTCCAGCGAATTTTCGCTAAACGCGTCAATTTGCTCGAAAGTTGTTTTTCGCGGAGTATCGCTCGTATATTTGCAATCGTCTGTTTAGACACTTATGGCACTCGGAGAAGAAAATATCAAACTCATTTTTGGTCTGAAAATCAGGCAATTGCGCACGTCTAAGAAGTTGTCGCAATCTGAGCTATCGGAGAAATCGGGGTTGTCGGTTTCTTATTTGAATGAAATCGAAAAAGGGAAGAAGTATCCGAAAACGGAGAAGATAGCCACCCTTGCTGCGGCCCTAGACGTTTCTTATGATCGGATGGTGTCAATTAAATTGGATAAGCAACTGGCGCCTGTTGGCGAGATTCTGAACACCCGCTTGCTAGAAGAGCTTCCATTAGGGCTTTTTGGCATTGATAAGGGCAAATTGATTGAGATTATCACGAATGCACCACTCAAAGTTTCGGCTTTCATAAGCACCATAGCACAGATAGCGAACACTTATAATCTCACTCAGGAGAATATGTATTTCGCCATGCTTCGTTCTTACCAGGAGATGCATGACAATTACTTTGAAGACATAGAAAAAGAAGCGGAGCGCTTTATAAACGAGTATAATCTGTCTACTGATGGCGTCATTTCGTCTGATGTTCTGAAGGACATTCTGAAGGATAAATTTGGTTATGTGGTTGAGGAGAATGATTTGAAAGAATATCCAGAGTTGATACATATTCGTTCGGTGTTTATTGAGGATGCGAAGAAAATTCTGATTAATGCGAAGATGGCTGAGAATCAAAAGGCGTTCTTGTATGCCAAGGAAATCGGTTATCAGTTTTTGGAGATGAGTGGAGAGCGCGCGGTAATGACGCCTTGGCCACGAGCCACAAGTTTCGACCATGTGCTAAACAACAGTCGAGCAAGTTATTTTGCTGGAGCGCTTCTTATTTCGCCCGAAGGGCTGTCAAAGCAATTGGAAGCATTTTTCGCGCTGCCGAAATGGAGCGACAAAGCGTTGTTGAACATCTTGGGGACTTACAACAGCTCCCCCGAGATGTTTATGCTTCGTCTTGTCAACATCATCCCGAAATATTTTGGGCTAAACGGTATGTTCTTCATGCGTTTCGACCATGAAAAGAAGACGAAAACGACTTCTTTAAAGAAGCAACTGCATCTTTCAAGAACACGTAATCCGAAAAATATCACGCTATTGGAAAAACATTGCCGCGAATGGTTGGATGATTCGGTGTTCAACGATTTGGGAGCGGATGTTAAAGCGCATTGCCATCGGTTCGTGACTAAAAGTGGAAGTCAGAAGTTTATGGTAATGGCTTTGAGTAGACCAATGAAACGTAACAAGAACGCTGCGCTTTCGGTGTTGGTGGGTTTTGAAGAGACAGCCGCGTTCGGAAAGAAAGTTGGTTTTGCTGATGACGTTTCAATTGGGGAAACAATACTTCTTGCAGAACAAGGCGAGAAGGAAATCGAAGAAGAATTCCGCAACATTAAAAGTGCGATGCGAGCACTTATGGAAAGCCAAAAGCAAGGTGCTGTCGTTGAACTGACCGAGCAAGAAGACTGAAAGTAGCTTCTTGGCGCCATGCATTCTAATCCAATTATTGATGTGATTATTCCTGCCTATAACGAGGTAGATGCGATTGGTTTTGTGCTGAATGAAATTCCGAAAGAGTTGGTCCGCAACGTGGTTGTTGCCAATAATAATTCGACCGATGAAACGGCAATAGTTTCCGAGAGTCATGGTGCTACGGTGGTTTTTGAACCAAAAGCAGGTTACGGAAATGCGTGTTTGAAAGCGATGGACTTTATTGCAACGCAAGAAGTAAAACCAGACATCATTGTTTTTTTGGATGGTGACCATTCTGATTATCCCGAGCAATTGAGTGAAGTTGTTGCGCCCATTTTAGAGGGAAATGCCGATTTGGTAATCGGCTCGCGGGCGTTAGGAAAGTCGGAAAGTGGAAGTTTGACACCTCAGCAAGTATTTGGCAATTGGTTAGCTACTCGATT
>DMRV01000297.1 GCA_003456455.1 Flavobacteriales bacterium | reverse complement strand
ATATATTTCTCCATTTTCCGAATCATCGGTAAATCATCCATTGGATAGCCCAAACCTTGGGGCGGTTCGATGTAGAGTCGATTAACCAGCGCATCAAAACGTCTGGTAGTCTTGTCGTGTCTCTTTTTCTCGTTCACGGGGTCAATGGGCGAACAACTGAATGTGGTGCCAACATTTGCATCGGGAACGTTGGCCCGGATTATCCTTCCGCCATCTGCCTGACACATAGTAGAATGATGGCAAGTAGGCAGGAAATTCTTCGGCCACATTTTGCCGGGCGCATGCATTCCTAGCATGTAACCCACAATGGTAAATGATGCTTGTTCATTCATCACCATCCAATTCTTTATCTTATCACCGTATGTTCTAGTAATCAGGTCAACGTACTCTTCAAACCAATTGGTTACGTCTCGGTTTTGCCAGCCGCCTTTATCTTCCAGCGCTTGCGGCAAATCCCAGTGGTAAAGCGTTAACCAAGGCTGCACACCTTGTTCCAAACACGAATCAATCACACGGTGATAAAAATCCAATCCCTTCTGATTCACCTGGCCTGTTCCATTCGGAAGCACTCGGGACCACGAAGTGGAAAAGCGGAACACATCCATGTTCATCTGCTTTATCAAACCAATATCTGATGGGTAATTATGGTAGAAATCGCAGCTTACATCGCCATTCTCATTATTATCAATATTTCCGCGTTTATGCGAAAATGTATCCCAAATAGATGGCCCTTTCCCATCATGATTCCAAGCACCTTCTATTTGGTATGCGGCTGTGGCGGCTCCCCAAAGAAAATCATCTCCAAAATCAGCAGCGGTAAAGTCAAGTTTCTGTTCGGGTTTCGATATTCCAGAAGCGTACGGTGCCAAGGCCAAACCTGCACTGCCCATCATTGCTCTTCGAATTGCGTCTCTTCTATCCATGCTTAATTGTTGAAATCCGTTCAAAAATACCTTTCTGATTGTGGGAAAGGGTCTTTGAAAGGGCTAATTTTGCAGCAAAATCAAACGAGATGAAATTCGGTGTAGTCATTTTCCCAGGTTCTAATTGCGATCACGACATGATTCATGTGCTCCGTGATATTATGAAACAGGAAGTTGTTGAGCTTTGGCACAAAGATCACGACTTGCAAGGAGTTGATTTTGTAGTGCTTCCAGGCGGTTTTTCCTTCGGAGATTATTTACGCTCCGGAGCCATTGCACGCTTTTCACCAATTATGAAAGAGGTGATTGAATTTGCAAACAACGGAGGTTACTTACTAGGTGTTTGCAACGGCTTTCAAGTGCTTTGCGAAGCTGGTTTGTTGCCTGGTGCATTATTGCACAACAACACTCAGAAATTCATCTGTAAGAATGTGAATATTCGTTGCGAAACGTCAGACTCGCTGGTTACCAATCAGATGAAGCCAGGCGCAGCAATGAAAATTCCAATTGCTCATGGCGAAGGACGTTTTTATGCAGACGCAGAAACGCTAACAGAGCTTCAGACAAACAACCAAGTGCTTTTCCGCTATTGCGATGAGAATGGAAAATTGGATGACGCTGCCAATCCTAATGGATCGGTAAGCAACATTGCTGGCGTTACCAATAAGAGAAGAAATGTATTTGGAATGATGCCGCACCCAGAACGTGCAGCTGATGAAAACCTTGGAAACTTGGATGGGAAAGCTCTGTTCGAATCCATACTTGCTGGCGTTTCCGTTTAAGAATTACGAAAGTTTAGACCAAAAGAAAGGCTCACCAAATGGTGAGCCTTTTGTTTTTCAAACAAGAATCTTGTTATACAACTTTCACGTTAACTGCGTTCAAACCTTTTCGGCCTTCTTTCAGTTCAAACTCAACTTGGTCATCCTCACGAATTTCGTCAATCAATCCAGAGACGTGAACAAAATATTCTGTTTTTGTTTCATCATCGATAACGAATCCAAAACCTTTAGAATCGTTAAAAAACTTTACTGTACCTTTTTTCATTGTAATAGATAATAATTATTATGCGGCAAAAATAGTGTAATTTCTTTCACACACGCGAGACAGAAAGCTAGTCTGAGAACAACAGAATAAATTATTGAACAATCAGTTTTTTCGTGAGGATTCCTTCTTCAGAAATCACGGTCAAAAGATACATTCCCGACTCTTCCAAATTCAATTCCAATGAGTTTGAGTTAGTGTTAAACTGCTTTACCGATTGACCTGCTGAATTGTGAATTTCAATGGAACGATTTGCCACCTTTTCAAATTGAAGAGTAAACACATTTTCTGATGGATTTGGGTAAACGGAAAATGATGATTCGTTTTTGACTTCTTCAACTCCAACCAACTCATTGAGTCGGTACTGACTAAAGAACCTCCAAATTTCTACGGATGCAGAAAAATCTTGGTTGGTGACTCCTAGCGTTGAAAAAAACGGATTAGTTCCTGGCCATGTATGCGCTCCACCGTTAATTCGGTAAAGCTCTACGGATGACTCTGCATTTCCACCAGAATACACAAACCGGTCTGCTGTACAACCATCAGTCATATCCACATCTGGCACTGCGGTCTCAACAGCAGTTGGGTTACAATTATTGAACGCAACCCAATAATCAACTAAGTCTTCTACAGCTACAAAACCTTGCGCATTACCATTGTAAGGAACCGTGGGGTCTACCGTACCATGAATTTGCATAACTGGCATTGGGTGCTGTGCGTTGCAAGCGTTTAAGTTTGACGTTACCATGGTTCCGGTTACAGAAGCAATGGCCGCAATACGGTTGCTTAATTGGCAAGCCAATGTGTAACTCATGAATCCACCATTGCTCATACCCGTACTATACACACGATTCAAATCAACGTTGTAGTCCGAAGCAATTGTGTCGATTAAAGCAGATAGGAAACCAATATCGTCTACCGTTTCTAGTGGTGAACCAAAGGCATTCCAAAATCTTGTTCCCGAGTTGTCAAGCGTTCCATTCGGATGCACTAAGATGAAGTTAGCCGTATCAGCAATGGGTCTAAAATCGCCATAAACTTCCTGTTCAAACGCCTCCGAAGTATAACCGTGTAGATTAAAAACTAATGGAACCGCTTCTGTTGCATCGTAAACATTAGGCACGTATAGCCTGTACTCGCGAGTAAGTCCATCATGCAGAATGGTTTTTACAACCGACTGTGATAACGCAGCCTGGCAAAAACTTAAGAACGCGAGTAGGATTAAACTATGTTTCATGTGATTTTCGTCAATTTTAAGTACAAATGTACTGGATATTTAATCCGCGTTTGGTAACTATAATACAGCAGGTAAATTTGCGCCCGATTCAAACGGATAAATCAATTGACATGTCAGATTACAGGATAGAAAAAGATACAATGGGCGAGGTACAAGTG
>DMRV01000245.1:2961-7096 GCA_003456455.1 Flavobacteriales bacterium | reverse complement strand
GAAATCGGCTTCCCAAACGCACCAAGGACGACCACCGAAATCTATAGCTACTTGTGCCAAACAATCATCCATCGGAAGCAAAAAACCATATCTCTCGATGCCTTTTCGAGAACCCAAAGCTTGGTCAAAAGCTTCTCCCAATGCTAAGGCTACATCTTCAATTGTATGATGCTCGTCAATGTGCAAATCGCCAACAACTTTCACCGATAAATCCATATTTCCGTGCTTCGCCAATTGCTCCAACATATGGTCGAAGAAGCCTAAACCAGTTTCCATTTCGGATTTCCCAGAACCATCTAAGTTGAGTTCAATCCAAATATCCGTTTCTGATGTTTTTCTAGACACAGAAGCAACACGTGGTTGCGCTTTCAGAAAACGATAAACCTCATCCCAAGCGGTAGTAGTCAGAGCGCATTCAGCTTTTTCATCTGAAATAAAAATAGCCTTTGACCCAAGGTTTTCTGCTAACTCAACATCGGTTTTCCGATCTCCGATAACGAACGAATTTTTCAGGTCATAATTCCCTTTGATGAAGTGGGTAAGCAATCCCGTTCGAGGCTTACGCGTTGGAGAATTATCAGCTGGGAAACTACGGTCAATCAATACTTCTGAAAAGCGAATTCCTTCGCTTTCCAACGTTTGCATTATCAGATTATGCGTAGGCCAAAAAGTATCCTCTGGGAATGAATCAGTTCCTAACCCGTCCTGATTCGTCACCATTACCAATTCAAAGTCCAACTCTTGGGCAATTCTAGAAAGGTTGGAAATCGCTTTTGGGTAGAACTCTAATTTCTCAAAGCTGTCAATTTGTTGGTCAGCGGGTTCTTTAATGATAGTTCCATCTCGGTCGATGAATAAAACCTTCTTCATGGCTCTAATTTTTTCAATCCTTTGATAAGCAAAGCATTCTCTTTTTCGGTTCCAACCGTAATCCGTAAGCAACCTTCTACAACGTTACTTCTGTCCCGAACAACAATTCCTTTAGACGAAAGCACAGCGTAAATTTCTTTTGGATTAGCAAATCTCACAAGTAAGAAATTCGCGTCTGAAGGATAAATTCCCAAAACGTTTTTCAATGGCTGAAGCTCGTTTTTCAATCGCTTTCTTTCCAGTATAATCGCATCAGCTTCAACCTGAAATTTCTCTTCGTACGCCAATTCCTTCAGTGCCACTTCCTGCGTGAGTTGATTTATATTGTAAGGTGGTTTAATGCGATTCAGCACGTCAATTATTTCCGTGTTGGCGAAAGCCATTCCGAGTCGGATTCCAGCCAAGCCCCACGCTTTGCTGAGTGTTTGAAGAATTACCAAATTATTGTATTTCTCAAGCTCGGTGCTCAAGCTTGTCACTTCTGAAAAATCGATGTAAGCCTCATCGATTATCACCAAACCGTTGAATGCGGAAACGAGTGCTAGAACGTCTTCCTTGTTCATGCTGTTTCCCGTTGGATTGTTGGGTGAACAGATGAAAATGAGCTTCAGATTCGGTTCAGCGAAATGCTTTTGGATGCTTTTCGTATTTAGTTGCCAATCGGAAGTGAGCGGTACATCAATGACCTCCACATCATTGATATCTGCACTTACTTGATACATGCCGTAGGTTGGTGAACAGATAAGTGCCTTGTCTTTTCCTGGTTCGCAAAACCCACGGAAAAGAAGGTCGATGGCCTCGTCACTTCCATTGCCAAGAAAAATATTTTTGGTTGGGACGCTCTTTAGTTTGCTGATTCGCTCTTTGAGTTTTTTCTGCAACGGATCTGGATAGCGATTCAGCCCGTTATTGTTCGGGTTTTCGTTGGCATCCAGCCAAACGGAAGCAGTCCCCTTGAACTCGTCACGAGCGCTGCTGTACGGTTTCAGATTCCGAACATTCTTACGAATGAGTGATTGGACATCAGCCATTTTGTAACTTCTTTAATCGAACGGTGACAGCATTTCGGTGGGCATCCAATTGCTCTGCGGAGGCCATTACTTCGATACTTGGACCGATATTCTGAATGCCTTCTGAACTCAGCTTCTGGAAAGTCACTTTCTTCACGAAACTATCCAAAGAAACACCGCTGTAGCTTCTAGCATAGCCATTTGTAGGCAGCGTGTGATTGGTTCCGCTGGCGTAATCGCCAGCACTTTCGCAGCTGTAATTTCCTATAAAAACACTTCCAGCATTCACCACTTTTTCCGCCAATTCGTCCGCATGTTGAGTGGCAAGAATCAAATGTTCTGGCGCATAACGATTGGAGAAATCCATCGCCTCACGTGAGGAATTCATCAGCACGGCTGAGCTGTTTTTCAGTGCTTGTTTCGCGATTTCCTTTCGGGGAAGTTGCTCCAATTGTTCTTCTACTTCGAGAAGGATATTTGACAACACATTTTCACTACCAACAACTACAAGCACAACCTGACTATCTGGACCGTGCTCGGCCTGACTTAGTAAATCAGCGGCTACAAAAGCGGGTTCGCAACTTTCATCAGCAATCACCAAAACTTCGCTTGGTCCGGCTGGCATATCGATAGCTACGCCTTGCTGTTGTGCTAGTTGCTTCGCCATGGTCACATACTGATTTCCTGGGCCAAAAATCTTGTCAGCCTTTGGAATTAAATTTGTACCGAAAGTCATAGCAGCAATAGCTTGCGCACCTCCCACGGTATAGATCTGCTCCAAACCGAGTTTCTGCGCTACATATAAAATGGCGTTATCAACCGAACCATCTTTATTTGGTGGCGTGCAGACTACAATTTCTTTGCAGCCAGCAATGGTTGCTGGAATTCCCAACATCAACAGCGTTGAAAAAAGCGGTGCACTCCCTCCCGGAATATAAAGTCCGACCTTTTCGATGGCGATGCTTTTTCTCCAACAGAAAACACCTTGGGTAGTCTCCACTTTTTCAGGCGTTGGTTGCTGCGCTGCGTGAAATGCATGGATGTTTTTCCAAGCTACGTCAATCGCTGATTTCAGTTCTTGGTTTATTTCCACCGAACTTGGAACAGTAAGAACCAACGACTTCAAATCAACTTTATCAAACTTTGAGGTGAGTTCAATCAGAGCATCATCGCCACGTTTACTCACTTCATCCAAGACGGATTGCGCCATCGGTTGAAGCTCCGACAAATCAATATTCGGACGCTTGCACAGTGAAGTCCAATCGCTTCGTTTGGGATTTCGGTAAGTCTTCATCAGACAATCATTTTTTCGATAGGACAGACTAGGATTCCTTCGGCTCCTAAATCCTTCAACTTGTCAATTACTTCCCAGAATTCATCTTCCTTAACAACGCTGTGCAAACTGCTCCAACCGTCTTCTGCCAACGGCAGAATAGTCGGGCTTTTCATTCCTGGAAGAACAGCTGTTATTTCTTTCAAATTCTTGTTTGGAGCATTGAGCAAAATATACTTATTCTCAGATGCTTTTTGAACCGCATTCATTCGAAACATGATGCTTTCGAGCAGCGCCTTTTTTATGTCGGAAAGATTTGGATTGGCTATTAGTACCGCTTCGCTAGTAAGCACCTGCTCCACCTCTTTCAAACCGTTGGTAAGCAGCGTACTTCCAGTACTCACAATGTCGCAAATGCCCTCAGCCAAACCAATTCCAGGGGCGATTTCTACGCTCCCACTAATGAACTCGATAGTGGCATTGACACCTTTCTGATTAAAATAATCACCAAGTATTTTCGGATAGCTTGTAGCAACTTTCTTACCCTCAAACCAACTGGTTCCTGTGTAATCAATTTCTTTCGAAACCGCTAGGGAAAGTCTACAATTGGCAAAACCCAATTTGCGGACAACTTCCACTTTCTTGTCTTTTTCCAAAACCGTGTTCTCCCCCAACATTCCTACATCGGCCACGCCTTCTTCCACATATTGCGAAATATCATCGTCCCGAAGGAAAAGCACCTCTAACGGGAAATTGGTGGCTTCAGCTTTCAGTTTACCGCCATTATTCACGCGGACTCCGCAGTCTGCTAAAAGCTTTAAACTTTTCTCGCTGAGCCTTCCACTCTTCTGTATTGCTATTCTTAGTTTCTCCATGTCACTTGTTACAACAAAAAAGCCCCACCGGAGTTCCGATGGGGCTTGATAAATCCATATTAATTGGCATCAAAGCATCAGCTTACTCCGGTTTTTCCGTGTAATTA
>DMRV01000245.1:0-2932 GCA_003456455.1 Flavobacteriales bacterium | reverse complement strand
TCTACAGCGAGATTAGCCAGCCCAGTTCTGTCTGTCCAAACTTCTATACTGAATGGCTTCAGCCAAATGACCCGACTCAATATTTTCCACCCCTTCTAAGTCAGCTATCGTTCTCGATACTTTCAGGATTCTATCAAACGCTCGGGCAGAAAGTCCTAATCTATCAGTCGCCTTTTTCAGCATGTTTTTTCCTGCTTCATCAATTTTACAAACTTCTTTCAGAAGCTTGGTTCCCATCATGGCATTGCAGTGAACATCAGCCTTTTCCTTAAATCGTTCCACCTGCTTTTCGCGCGCCACGATTACTCGTTTGCGCACATCTTCACTCTTTTCCGCAGGCGAGAAATCCGCTAGTTCATTTATTGGGACTGGGGTTACCTCTACATGTATATCGATACGATCTAAAAGAGGTCCAGATATTTTATTCAAGTACTTTTGAACCACTCCTGGTGCACAAACACAATCTTTTTCTGGATGATTATAAAATCCACACGGACATGGGTTCATACTTGAAACAAGCATAAAGCTGGATGGATACTCTACAGACATCCGCGCACGTGATATGGTTACTACCCGATCCTCCAGCGGTTGCCGCATCACCTCCAAAACGGAGCGTTGAAATTCTGGCAACTCATCTAAGAACAACACACCATTATGTGCCATGGAAATTTCTCCAGGTTGCGGAATTTGTCCTCCGCCAACAAGAGCGGCATCGGAAATCGTGTGGTGTGGCGAACGAAACGGTCTCATGGTCATCAATGATGTTTCTGAACCGAGATTCCCCGCCACCGAGTGAATTTTGGTGGTTTCCAAAGCTTCCTTCAAAGAAAGTGGCGGAAGTATGGATGGGAGTCTTTTTGCCAACATGGTTTTACCGGCTCCGGGCGGGCCAATAAGCAATAAGTTGTGACCACCAGCAGCAGCAATTTCCATTGCTCTTTTGATGTTTTCTTGACCTTTTACATCGCAAAAGTCAAGGTCTGTATCACTCATGTTTTTGTAAAACTCCTCACGTGTATTAACTACGGTTTTCTCCAACTCAACCTTTCCATCAAAGAAGTCGATGAGTTCTTTGATGTTCTCAATCCCGTGCACGTCTAATCCATCAACAATGGCAGCCTCACGTGCATTTTTCTTGGGAAGAATAAAACCCTTAAATCCTTCTTCTCTTGCTTTGATGGCAATTGGTAGGACACCTTTTATGGGTTGCAAACCACCATCCAAAGAAAGCTCTCCCATAATGATGTAATCTGAAATACCTTCAGATTTAATTTGCTCAGAAGCAGCCAAAATTCCAGCTGCAATAGTGAGATCATATGCCGAACCTTCCTTCCGTAAATCGGCAGGAGCCATATTAATTGTAATGGTTTTACCAGGTATTTTGTAGCCAACATTCTTGAGTGCGGCTCGAATCCTTAACTGGCTTTCCTTTACCGCGTTGTCGGGCAGTCCGACCATATAAAAATTCACTCCTTGTCCTGCAATATTGCTCTCTACCGTGATGATGTGAGCATCAACGCCATAAACTGCGCTACCATAGGTTTTTGTAAGCATCTCCTAGTTCAATTCATTCTCAATCAACATCACCAAAATATGAATGACCTTGATATGAATTTCCTGAATTCTATCTGAATAATCCGAGTGCGGAACTCGAATTTCGACATCACAAATTTTTGCCAATTCACCTCCGTCTTTTCCCGTCAAAGCAATTACGTGCATGCCTTTATCTTTCGCAGCTCGCGCAGCATGCAATACGTTAGCTGAATTGCCAGATGTACTTATGGCTAAAAGAGAATCTCCCTTAGCTCCGAAAGCCTCTACAAACCGTGAAAAAATCTGATGATAACCATAATCGTTTGCCGTGCACGTGATGAATCCAGGGTCCGAGATTGCCATGGCAGCAATCGGTTTGCGTTCATCTCGGAAGCGCCCAGTCAACTCTTCCGCGAAATGCATGGCATCACTCATCGAGCCACCATTTCCGCAAGAATAAATCTTGCCTCCCTCCTTCACCGAATTAACTAAAAGACTAGCCGATTTACGAATGGCCTCTAGATTGGAAGCATCGTTCATAAACGATTCCAAAACCCGTGCAGCCTCCTGTAATTCCTTATCTATTTGGTCTATGGACATGGCGTTGAAAGTAAGAAATCCCCCTTGACAACGTGTTGTGTTTAACGATGTTCATATCAACTAAAGTTGAATAAGTCCTTTCTGCGTTTCTATATCAAATGAGCGAAGGCCAATCTCTTCGTCTGAAAAGAAAGCTGGCCGGCCATCTTCAATCACGCTTCTCTCGTTTTCTGGTTTAATCAACTCCATGGCCAATTGTTTGAATTTGGTCTGAATTGCACCTAAAAAATGTTGTCCAAATACGGTGTGTCCACCTTCATACATCTGCAATTGATATTCTTCATACGTAGTAATATAGCCGCAATATGCGTTGGTGTATGTAGAGCAAACAACTTCGGTAACGCCTCTATCGGCCAAAACCTCTAGCAACGTATTTTCCAAACGCAAACCAGCTATGGTTGTAATTTCTGCTGGAATTCCTGCTAAACAAATGTTCCCAATAATAACCAGTTGAATCGGTAAAATCTGCGGAATCCAAGGTTTGTCTCCCAAACTTCCATTTGCGTGAAACTTTTTGAATTGTCCAATTGCCGGATCTGCCCAAGCGGGAATCACGAGGTTTTTGATGTCCCGAGTACCAAGTAACCGTCTCTCATCTGCTTCAATCAAAATATCCTTTGGCCCGTGAGTATGGTACTTTTCATAAATACGCTCGGCTTTTTCCTTTGTCTTAAAAGGTGCCGCTGCTAATTCATACGCTTTCTGAGCGCGAATTAGTGTACGAGCTAAAGCTCCAACGGCATGCGGCATTCCTGGACCTTCGACAGTTCCTTCGAAAAATGACACACCATGGCAAGCA
>DMRV01000131.1 GCA_003456455.1 Flavobacteriales bacterium | reverse complement strand
ATTTTTGCTCAGGCTTTGAATGCCTCTAAACTTGAAATTTGGAGTGATGTAAATGGCATGCTCAATGCAAACCCAAGAGTGGTAAAGGAAGCTAGCCCAATTAGCTCCTTGAGTTATCAAGAAGCTTTTGAATTGGCATACTTTGGAGCGAAGGTTTTGTATCCGCCAACCATCCGTCCAGTGATGGAGAAAAACATTCCAATCTATCTCAAGAACACACTTAAACCGGAGGACGAAGGAACATTCATTAGTGGTAAAAACGAGGATGATACCGACAGAATTACTGGGGTAACTTCTCTGCAAGACATAAGTATTGTGACAATATCTGGAGTTGGACTTGCTGGAAAAAAAGGAACCGCCAGAAGGATTTTTCAGGTGATTGAGGAATCTGACGTGAACATCATTTTGGTTATGCAAGGTTGCTCGGAGCAAAGCATCTGTCTTGGAATTAAAACGGAGGATTCAAATAAAGCTTCCAATGCGCTTTCAAGTCATTTTGACTTTGAAATCGACCGAAAACTCATAAATCCGATTGAAATAGAAAACGACCAATCGATTATTGCCGTAGTTGGTGATAAGATGAAAAGTCAGGTTGGTTTGGGAGGAAAAGTTTTTTCGGCTCTTGGAGAAAACGGCATAAACGTTACCGCCATTACGCAAGGTTCATCTGAGCGGAATATTTCCATCGTTGTGGCTAAGAAAGACGAGGACAAAGCCATCAATGTAATCCACGAGAGGTTCTTTCAAAAGGCTGTTAAAAAGGTGCACCTCTTCATCGCTGGAGTTGGAAATGTGGGGAAACAGTTCTTAGAAATTGTAAAGCTCCAACATCAAACATTACTAGAACAAAACCAGCTTGAATTAATAATCGTTGGTATAGCCAACAGTCGGAAAGCGTTGGTTGACGAAAATGGTCTCTCCTGGGATAAAATTGAACAACTAAAAGAAATTGGTAATGACTCAAACGCTAGTCAGTTTGTAGAATGTATTACCGCTCTCAATCTTAGAAATACTGTTTTCATAGACAATACCGCATCGGACCAAGTATCGGAACAGTACGCTGCTTTATTAGGCAATAGCCTTTCCATAGTGACCTGTAACAAGATTGTGGGCAGCTCTGCAACCGAGAATTACAACCACCTTCTTGAATTGGCAAAAACTAAAAACTGCCACTTTCAATACGAAACATCTGTGGGAGCAGCTTTGCCCATTATAAAAACAATTGAAGATTTACGGTTAAGCGGTGATCGGGTTCATAGAATTCAAGCCGTTTTATCAGGCAGCTTAAACTTCATTTTCAACACATACGATGGTAGTTCTTCTTTTGTTGATGTTGTTGCCGAAGCCAAGGAACAAGGACTTACTGAACCTGACCCAAAGATTGACCTGAGCGGATTAGACGTAAGAAGAAAAATTCTGATTCTTGCACGTGAGGCAGGTTATATCAAAGAATTATCCGATGTAAACTTTGATTCTTTCCTCCCAGATGGCAGCATGGAAACGCCAGACACAGAATCGTTTCTTCAGTTTCTTTCCGAGAATGAACAGTTCTTTTTAAAACTGTATTCTGAGGCAGAAAAAGCAGGCAATAGCTTGAAAGTGATAGCCGAGCTGAATGAAGGAAATATGAAAGTTGGTCTTGAGGCTGTAAGTGCCGATAGTCCGTTTGCCAACATTGGTGGAAAGGACAACATAGTTGCTTTATATACAGACCGCTATAAAGATGAGCCGCTAATTATTAAAGGAGCTGGAGCAGGTGCCGAGGTAACCGCCAGCGGTGTCTTTTCCGACCTTATCTACATTGTAAACCGATGAGCAAGCAGTCTATTTGTGCGTTTGCACCGGCTACAATTGCCAACCTTAATGTTGGATTTGATATTCTAGGTATGGCCCTCAGTACAGTTGGCGACAAGGTTGAAGTAACGTTCAATTCCAGTTCAGAAAACAGAATATTAGAGATTATTGATGGCCCCGAAATCCCAACGGATACGTCTAAAAACTGTTGCTCTGTGGTCATCCAAAAAATGCAAGAAAAACTCGGCTCAACGGAAGGAGTAGATATCCGAATTAAGAAAGGGTTCCCATCAGGTAGCGGGCTAGGTTCTAGTAGCGCAAGCAGTGCAGCTGCCGCTTTTGCATTTAACGAGTTAATGGGCAACCCTTTTTCTTTAGATGAGCTTGTCCTTTTTGCAAGCGAAGGAGAACGAGTGGCATGCGGCTCAGCCCATTTAGATAATGTGGCTCCAGCCATTTTAGGCGGGTTGGTATTGGTTCAGAATCAGAACCTAATTCGTCTTCCAATACCTGAATCACTGTTTGCTGTTTCATTTTTCCCGCAGGTTGAGGTAAAAACGGCTGATTCGCGTAACGCTTTATCAAAGGAAGTCTCGTTGGAAATCTCATCTAACCAATCAGCCTTAACAGCTTCTTTCATCTCAAGTCTGTACGAAAACGACTTAGTCCGATTTTCTGAAAGCATGAAGGATTTAATTGTTGAACCTCAACGCAAAAAATTCATTCCGAAATTTGATGAAATGAAAGAAAGTGCTTTTGAAAATGGCGCTTTGGCTTTTGGAATTTCTGGTTCCGGTCCATCTGTTTTTGCTTTCGCAAACTCTAAGAATCAGGCTGATAAAATTGAATCTGAGCTAAAATTGGTGTTCATAGGAAGCAACATCGAAACCAGAAGTTTCACAGAAATGGTACACGGAAACGCGGGAGCACAACTAAGCACTTTTAGCTAAAGAGGCAATGAAATACTTAAACACACGAGCCGAAGAAGTTGTCTCATTTAAGGAAGCAACGTTAAATGGGCTTGGTGCAAAGGGCGGCTTATATGTGCCAGAATCTATCCCGCAATTACCAGCATCCTTTTATGAGGAGATTGAAAACCTGAACGATGTAGAAATTGCTACTACTGCGCTTTGGCCTTTTGTCGAAGGTTCGTTAACGAGAGAAGAATTACAAACCATTGTTTCCGAAACACTTTCGTTTCCGACACCCGTAAAACACATTTATGATGATGTGCATGTTCTTGAATTATTTCATGGACCAACCATGGCATTCAAGGATGTTGGCGCCAGATTCATGTCAAGATGTTTATCTCGTTTTGTTGAGAAAGGCTCTGAGACAACTGTATTGGTAGCAACCTCAGGAGATACTGGAAGTGCGGTAGCCCACGGCTTCGCAAATGTGGAGGGAATTAAGGTGAAGATTCTCTTCCCGAAAGGAAAAGTAAGCCCGTTTCAGGAATACCAAATGACTTCTTTAGGAGGTAATATTCAGGCGTTGGAAGTAGATGGTACGTTTGATGACTGCCAAGCGTTGGTTAAGCAGGCTTTCAGCTATTCTAACTTGAATGAGCAAGTTCAATTAAGTAGTGCCAATTCAATTAATGTGGCTCGTTTTTTACCACAGATGACGTATTACTTTTTGGCCTTCAAGCAATTGAAAAAAATGCTTTCTGGCAAGAAGCTCATCGTTTCTGTACCAAGCGGAAACTTTGGAAATATCACTGCTGGTCTCATCGCTAAAAGAATGGGGCTTCCAATTGATCAGTTTGTAGCGGCAAATAATTCGAACAATACGTTTTATGAGTATTTGGATACGGGTAATTACACGCCAAAAAAATCGGTTGCTACCTATTCTAATGCAATGGATGTAGGCGCACCAAGCAATTTCGAGCGGATTGAATTCCTTTACGATAAGAATCTAGATTCTGTCAAATCAGACATCCTTGGTTTTACGCTTACAGACGAACAAACGTTGGATGAAATAAAGCATGTTTACAACCTCCACGAATACGTTCTAGACCCGCATGGAGCTGTAGGTCATGCGGGCTTAAAAGCACATCTTCGGAAAAACGAAGTTGGTCTGTTTTTGGAAACTGCTCACCCAAAGAAGTTTGAAAGTGTGGTAAAACAAGCCTTGCCGTCTTATCCTATTCATGACGTCAATTTACAAGGGTGTAAGAAAATCAGCATGAAAAATTCTTACGCTGAGTTTGTAAACCATATCCTTACGCCCTAAACAAAACCACAACATGAGTTTGGAAAAAGAATTACTGAAAAGAGCCGAATCCAAGTGTGAACTATGCGGTTCAGAAAGTGATTTGAAACCGTTTGATGTTTCCCCAAAAGGTGGAAATGCAGATGGGGCAATTCTTACTTGCGGAACATGCCACGAACAGCTTTCTGATAATTCTAAAATTGACGCCAACCATTGGCGCTGCTTGAATGATAGCATGTGGAGTACTGTTCCTGCGGTTCAGGTTGTGGCTTACCGAATGCTCAATCAACTTAAAACGGAAGGTTGGCCACAAGATTTGTTGGACATGATGTACATGGAAGAAGACACAGCAGCTTGGGCCAAAGAAGGTGTTGAAGATGAATCTGAAGAGAAAATTGTACACAAAGACAGTAACGGAATTGTGCTCCAGAACGGAGATTCTGTAGTTGTTATCAAAGACCTTAATGTGAAAGGGTCCAGTATTGTAGCCAAGCGTGGTGAAGCTGTTCGGAACATCTCTTTAGTCTGGGACAATGCCGAACAAATTGAAGGCCGTGTTGGTGGACAGCAAATTGTAATTCTTACGCAGTACGTGAAGAAGACGAGTTAAAACTCGCAGTTCTTCGGAGTTCTTGGGAAAGGAATCACATCACGCACGTTGGTCATTCCTGTAATGAACATCATGAGACGTTCGAAGCCTAGTCCGAAACCACTATGCTCTACTGTTCCGAACTTACGAGTATCTAAATACCACCAAACGCTTTCTTCTGGAATATGGAAGTCTTTAACTTTCTGAAGAAGTACATCATAACGTTCTTCACGTTGCGAACCACCTACAATTTCGCCAATTCCTGGGAAGAGGATATCCATTGCAGCAACAGTCTTTCCGTCTTCGTTTAGCTTCATGTAGAACGCCTTAATCTTGGCCGGATAACCTGTAATAATTACTGGTTTCTGGAAATGCTTTTCTACTAAAAAACGCTCGTGCTCGCTTTGCAAATCAACACCCCATTCGTTTACAGGATATTGAAACTTCTTCTTCTTATTTGGCTTAGAGTTTCTGAGAATATCAAATGCTTCTGTGTATGTGATTCTTGCAAAATCATTATCAGAAGCAAACTTTAGCTTCTCCAACAGCTCCATTGGCTGACGCTGATCTTGCGGCAAACCTTTCTCTTCCTGCGTAATTCTATCAGAAAGGAATTGAAGATCATCTGGGCAAGTCTCCATCACGTATTTGATAACCTCTTTCAGAAAATCTTCAGCCAAATCCATGTTTCCATGTATG
>DMRV01000446.1 GCA_003456455.1 Flavobacteriales bacterium | reverse complement strand
CACTGGCCACATCAGCCGATAATCCAGAAAACCCGGTTACGGCAGAAAAAGTACGTTTGGGTAAGATTCTTTATTTCGACAAGCGCTTATCCAAAGATGGAACGCAAAGCTGTAACTCTTGTCATAATATGAGCACGTTTGGCGTTGATAATTTGCCTGTTTCCCCTGGTGATAATGGCGGAAATGGAACTCGAAATTCACCAACGGTGTTGAATGCTGCTTTCCACACAACCCAGTTTTGGGATGGACGTGCAAAGGATGTAGAAGAGCAAGCGGGAATGCCGATTACGAATCCTGTTGAGATGGCAATTCCTTCAGAAGATTTCTTGGTTGAACGCCTTTCCGGAATTGACATGTACAACGAAATGTTTGCCAAGGTTTATGCCGATGAGGAAACACCATTGACGTACAAAAACATCTCTAAATCAATTGCTGCATTTGAAAGAACGTTGATTACACCTTCAAAATGGGATGATTATCTAACTGGTTCTGCTGGAGCGCTAACGCTTGAACAGAAAAGAGGGCTTAATTCCTTCTTGAATGTTGGTTGTATCTCTTGTCACATGGGCACCTTGCTTGGAGGAAATATGTTCCAAAAGTTTGGCGTGTATGACAACTATTGGGAATACACGAAAAGCGCAGTAATTGATGAAGGTCGTTTTGAAGTGACCAAAAACGAAGGTGATAAGTACATGTTTAAGGTGCCATCATTGCGAAATGTAGCCGAGACCCATCCATACTTTCATGATGGAAGTGTTGCTGATTTAGGCGAAGCAGTGAAAATTATGGCTAAGGTTAACTTGAACAAGGACTTGACTTCTACTGAGGTGTCGGACATCGTTGCGTTTTTAGGTTCCTTAACGGGCGAGGTTACGGAAGAGATGTCTTCTATGCCTGTGGAGTTGCAATAACTACAATTAACTTCGCGCCATGAGCGAAGACATACAACTGATTGAATGCCCTCGTGATGCCATGCAGGGCATTCATGATTTTATAGACACCGATAAAAAGGTAGCGTACATAAATGAGCTACTCAAATGCGGTTTTCACACGTTGGATTGCGGCAGTTTCGTTTCTCCAAAAGCAATTCCTCAAATGGAGGACACAGCAGAAGTTTTGACTCGGCTGAATGAATCGTCCACCAAATTGGGTGTGATTGTAGCCAACGAACGTGGAGCGAAAGATGCAGCCGATCATTCACGCGTTGATATTCTTGGATTCCCATTCTCAGTTTCCGATGATTTTCAGAAGCGAAATACCAATGCTTCGAGAGAAGAAGCGTTGGATAGAGTGAAAGCAATAAAAGAGTTATGTGCGAAGCACGATAAGGAATTACTCATTTATCTGAGTATGGCTTTCGGGAATCCTTATGGAGAAACTTGGAGTGCGGAGATTGTAGCTGAATGGACTGCGAAGTTGACAGCATTGGATATTCAGCTTTTTATGCCTTCGGATACCATTGGATCTTCAAATACGGAATCCATAACAGCTGTTTACAGTCTATTGAATAAGGAATTCCCGAATTTGAAAATTGGTGCACACTTGCACACAACACCTGATACTTGGGAAGAAAAACTAGATGCTGCTTGGGATAACGGCTGCAGACGTTTCGATTCTGCACTTAAAGGTTTAGGCGGTTGTCCCATGGCCAAAGATGACCTGACTGGAAACATGCCGACAGAACGAGTTCTTCAATTCTTGGAAGGAAAAGGAGTAGCGTCAGGTGTAAACAAAAATGCCTGGTTGGAAGCTTTGCAGCTTTCCTCCCAGACATTTCCAATTTAAGTCTTAAGAACTTATTGCGATACGAATGTTCTAGTATCGTATTGGTTTCTTACTGATTGCTCAAACGTATTAATGAAGCGAGCATCTGCCTTTGAGATCTCATCCGTATCAAGTTCTTGCACAATTATTTTGTTCTCAGCACCTACGTAAAAGCACAGCTTAACACCAGATGGTGTGTTGTAAGTCATTTTCCGGAAAAACGCTTCCTTTTCCATTCCAAGTTCAAAGGCTATTTCTGTTACATCACTCGTCAGTTCAATAGCAGAGTTTGAACTCAGTTCCTGATGCTCCTTGCTGATAAACGTGTTGAAGAATGCATAGCTTACTTGAGGACCCACTTCAATAATACGGGTGGAGTAGTGCGCACCGTTTTTATCTAGGTTGTATGCTGCTTCGTGTCTGTTTACTTCCAATGTTGGAATAGCTGGCCATTCCAACGTTATTGGTGAATTCTCCAATCGCACCAGACTTCTTCCGTTGTCATATTCTAAAACCTTAGCTCGTTTTATCGTTTTGGTCTTAGACATATAGGACAATTTTCCTTCCGGAATATCAAATACCGAATACGAATTGGCAAAGAAGTGTCCCGGAACGGTTAGTTCCCCGTGGTTAGCATAGATGAAAACGGTTAGTACATCTTCTGAAGCAATGGCATCAATATGGAACTGTGCCCATTTGCCATCTGCATCTCCTGACATGGTCAAGTTTCCGTTTTCGGTCCTGATTTCATCCCAAACCAAATCAGTAATAGGAAGGTTGTGAATCCTTTTCAGTTCGGCAGTAAACTCTTCGGTGCGGCAAGCGATATCGTATGGATTCGGATTCTCCAGTTTGGCAGCTATATAAAGTTCATCCTTATAAGAAGCAGCTGTCATGTAACCATAAGCGAGGGTGGTAACCGTTGGTTTTTCCGGAAACTCACACTTGAGTCCTGTTTCTGGCATTTCCAATTTATACGACCAGCCCCAGTCATATTTCTGATTCTTGGTGATTTGCGCGCCAGCCGTGATGGCTAGCGACAACATGGCTGTTGTAGCTGCTGCTTTAATCTTCATGATGTATCAGGCTTGGTTGAATGCCTCGTTGAAAGGCAAGAGTGGATTGCGGTCTGTGCCGCTTTCGTTTCCGAGTTTGATATGTGACGTTGTCAACATGATTGGATAGCTTTTAACTCATCCAATGGTAATTGGGTTACATGTTTTTTCGAGGAGATGCTATTTTAAGTCGGTAAATAATACGAGATGATTGATGAATCGTTAAACGACAGATGTCTTTAAAACTTAACTTCCATTCTGAAATATCAAGTGCAAAATCAGATGATTTCTCAAGAACTCAAAACGTGGGGTGAAGAAGGCGAATACATAACCTTTGGTTCTAACTCATATAAAATGTTTGTGCGGCAATTTGGCGATGAGAATGCTAGCTCCGCTAAAACCTTGCTCCTCATTCATGGGTTTCCAGAATCGTCTTACTCATACCATGGAATCGTAGATGGTATGCTCAAAACGTTTGACCGC